>NZ_MTCA01000006.1:0-47528 GCF_002150205.1 Flavobacterium sp. FPG59
ATACTACGACATCCAAAAATCAATATGTGGTCTTTTATGTTTATTATAAATTACGATTAAAGCCATTTGTTCTAATTGACATTTGTTTTAGTAGGAGAATAGTCTTGGAAAATAAATTTGTTTTTTATTGTTAACATAGCTTCAGTTCTACTCAAAAAAAACTAAATTTGAAATTCATTTTTTGCTACTTTCATTAATTTTAAAGTGTTTAAAACCAGTTAAATACACTGTCTAAATCTATGGGTTTAGGCACCCTTCCCTTTGGGGAGGGCTGGGGAGGGGATTTATGTACTTAATATTCGATACCGAAACCACAGGATTACCAAAACGCTGGGGCGCACCTATTTCAGATACAGACAATTGGCCAAGATGTATACAAATTGCTTGGCAGTTGCATGATGAAATGGGAAAACTCATCGAGCATCAAGATTATTTGGTCAAGCCCGAAGGTTTTAACATTCCGTATGATGCGGAACGAATTCACGGTATCTCTACTGAATTGGCAGAGGCCAATGGCGTTTCATTGTCTGAAGTTTTAGAGAAATTCAACGTAGCCTTAGGTAAAGCGAAGTTTATTGTGGGTCAAAATTTAGGTTTTGATATCAATATTATGGGTTGCGAATTTTATCGAATGGGAGTGGAGAGCCAAATGAGTTCCATGCCTATTCTAGATACGTGTACTGAAATTACTGCATCCTTATTGAAATTGCCGGGTGGTCGAGGAGGCAAATTCAAATTGCCTACGTTGACAGAGTTGCACTCGTATCTTTTTAATAAACCTTTCGGCGAAGCACACAACGCTACTGCCGATGTGGAGGCAACAACACGCTGTTTTTTAGAATTAATTCGTCGTGAAATTTTTACGAAAGAAGAACTAGATGTTCCAGTTTCTTATTTCAAAGATTTCCAAAGTAAAAACCCAACCGAAATCAAACTCATTGGGTTAAAACATATCAATTTAAAAGAGGCTTCAGATAAAATCCGACAACAATTTGGCGATAAGCAAGCGCCAACGGTTTCAAAAGAGGACCTTTCGGAGAATAAGAAAGTTTTAGTTGATGCGCCCTTTGTTCATTTGCACAATCATACCCAGTTTTCGGTATTGCAATCTACCATTAGCATTGCGGCATTAGTAAAAGCGGCAGCCCAACAAAAAATGCCTGCGGTTGCCATGACCGATCATGCGAATTTGATGGGAGCGTTTCATTTTGTGCGTGATATTTTAAATCACAACAAAGCAGCTGTGGCAAAAAATAAAGCAGCTGTTGAAAACGGTGAGGAACCTACCGAAGTTCCTATGAAACCTATCGTTGGTTGCGAATTTTTTGTGTGTGAAGACCATAAAAATAAGTCGGTTAAGGATAATGGGTACCAAATAGTCCTTTTGGCGAAGACCAAAAAAGGATACCATAATTTAGCTAAAATGTCCTCTATTGCATACACAGAAGGATTCTATTATGTGCCTAGAATTGATCGAAAAGTCATTCAGGAATTCAAAGAAGATATTATTGTTTTGTCTGGAAACTTGTACGGAGAAATACCAAATAAGATTTTAAACATTGGTGAAAACCAAGCCGAAGAAGCCTTGATCTGGTGGAAAAATGAATTCAAGGACGATTTTTATATTGAGGTCATGCGCCACAATCAAGAAGATGAAAATAGGGTGAATACTTCTTTGGTTGCTTTAGCCAGAAAGCATGAGGTCAAAATTGTGGCTACAAACAATATCTTTTATATAGACAAAGAAAATTCGAATGCACATGATATTTTGCTTTGTGTGCGTGATGGTGAAAAACAAACTACACCTATTGGTCGTGGTCGCGGTTATCGTTATGGATTGCCAAATCAAGAGTACTATTTCAAGTCTGGGGACGAAATGAAGCAACTCTTTGCTAATTTACCAGAGGCGATTTCAAATATTTCGGAGATTGTAGATAAAATTGAAATTTATGATTTGGCACGAGAAGTATTGCTTCCAAAGTTTGAAATTCCAGTTGAATTTAATAATCCCGAAGACGCCGTTGATGGCGGAGTGCGCGGTGAAAATGCCTATTTAAGACATCTTACTTTTGAAGGAGCTAAAAAAAGATATCCCGTAATTAACGATGAAATTCAAGAGCGATTGGATTTTGAATTGTTGACGATTTCTAATTCGGGTTATCCGGGTTATTTCCTGATTGTACAGGATTTAATTGCCGAAGCACGTAGTATGGGCGTTTCGGTAGGTCCAGGAAGGGGTTCTGCGGCGGGTTCTGTGGTGGCTTATTGTTTGAAAATTACCAATATAGATCCTTTAAAGTACAACTTGCTTTTTGAGCGTTTCCTGAATCCGGATCGTGTGTCATTACCCGATATTGATATCGATTTTGATGATGAAGGCCGAAGCAGTGTGATGGATTATGTGATCCGAAAATACGGTTCCAAGCAAGTGGCGCAAATTATCACCTATGGTAAAATGGCTACCAAATCAGCAATTCGTGATACTGCTCGTGTACTAGATTTACCACTTTTTGAAGCAGATAAAATTGCGAAATTGATTCCGGGAATGATGCCGTCTAAGTGGAATTTAGCTCGGTTTTTAAATGAAAAAGAAGACATCATAAAAAAGGCGGTTCGTCCGGAAGAGTATGATAAAATAAAAGAATTAATAGGACTTGCAAGTGAAGATGACCTAGGAGGTGAAACCATTCAGCAAGCCAAAGTTTTAGAGGGGAATCTAAGAAATACGGGGATTCACGCTTGTGGAGTGATTATTACACCAAGTGATATTACTAATTTTGTTCCTGTGGCTACGGCCAAAGATTCGGATTTGTATGTGACTCAATTTGATAACTCGGTGGTAGAGAGCGCTGGTTTATTAAAGATGGACTTCTTGGGTTTGAAGACCCTAACGTTGATAAAAGATACCGTTAAGCTAGTAAAATACCGCAGCGGAATTGAGCTCAATCCAGATGAGTTTCCTATTGATGATCTAAAAACATACGAGCTTTTTCAGCGCGGTGAAACGGTTGGAATTTTTCAGTATGAAAGTCCCGGAATGCAAAAATACATGAAGGAGTTAAAGCCTACGGTTTTTCCGGATTTAATTGCCATGAATGCCTTATACCGTCCGGGTCCGATAGCTTATATTCCGAGTTTCGTCAAGCGAAAAAATGGTGAGGAAGAGATTATTTACGATCTTGAAGCTTGCGAAGAATTACTTAAGGATACCTACGGAATTACCGTTTATCAAGAGCAAGTAATGCTTTTATCCCAAAAACTGGCTGATTTCTCTAAGGGTGATGCCGATGTTTTGCGTAAAGCAATGGGAAAAAAGCAAAAGGACGTTTTGGACAAAATGAAACCTAAATTTATCAGTCAGGCTGCCGCCAAAGGGCATGCCGAAGATAAACTGGAGAAAATTTGGAAAGACTGGGAAGCCTTTGCAGAATATGCCTTTAATAAATCCCACTCTACCTGTTATGCTTGGATTGCTTATCAAACGGCTTACTTAAAAGCAAATTATCCTGCGGAGTATATGGCTGCGGTACTGTCTAATAATATGAGTGATATCAAACAAGTTTCGTTCTTTATGGAAGAGTGTAAGCGAATGGGCTTGCAAGTTTTGGGTCCTGATGTAAATGAATCATTCTATAAATTTACTGTAAATGATGATTATGCGGTACGTTTTGGGATGGGAGCTATAAAGGGTGTCGGTTCTGGAGCGGTTGCAACCATAGTGGAGAAAAGAAAAGACGGGAAATACAAGTCCATTTTTGATTTGACCAAACGAATTGATTTACGTGCTGCCAATAAAAAAGCGTTAGAAAACTTAGCCTTGGCTGGGGGATTTGACTCTTTTGGCGATACAACGAGAGCGCAATACTTTCATGATGATGGAGACGGAATAACGTTTTACGAAAAAGCGATTCGGTATGGTGCTAAGTTCCAGGAAAACGAAAATTCCTCTCAGGTAAGTTTGTTTGGCGATGCTAGCGAGGTGCAAATTGCTGAGCCAGTTGTGCCTCCATGTGAAGATTGGAGTACGATGGAAAAGTTATCAAGAGAAAAGGAGGTTGTAGGTATTTATATTTCTGGGCATCCGCTGGATGATTTTAGATTTGAAATGAAATATTTTTGCAATGCTCGTTTAGATGCGCTCAGAAATATGGAACAATATGTAGGTAAGAATTTAACTTTTGCAGGTATTGTAAGTAATTTTCAACGCCGAACAGCTAAGAATGGTAAGGATTGGGCAATATTTACACTGGAAGGATTTGAAGAAAGTTTTGAGTTCAAAATTTTTGGAGAAGAGTACCTCAAGTTTTATCATTTTTTATACAATAATCAATTTGTATTTATAAAAGTGCTCATTAAAGAAGGTTGGGTCAATCAAGATACAGGCAAAAAAAGTGAGCCAAGAATGCAATTTGTAGAGGTTAAGCAATTGCAGGATGTATTGGCTACGTTTGCCAAAAAACTCATTTTATATCTTAACATAAATGATTTACATGCTGATTTTATTCACAATTTAAGTCGACTTTTTCAGGAGTATAAAGGAGATAACACCGTTTCATTTGAAGTAATGGAGCTAGAAAAAATAAAAAAACTTGTTCCGGTTGCTACACCAGATATAGATCCAGAAGAAATAAGTTTTGCAGATGATTTAGAAGAGGTTGATGCTGTAAATGGAGAACTAGCTGAAGCATCTACAGTTGTAAAAGTTGAAGAGGTTGAGGAGATAAAAGTAGTTACAAAGCTAGCAATGGCTAGTAGAAAATTGAAAGTTAGAATTTCAAATGAGTTACTGATAGCATTGGAGAAAATGCAAGTAAACTTTAAATTGAATTAATATCATTTAATTACGTTAGTTATTTGAATAGTTATGAAAGATGATGATTATCTAAAATTGCTGTTTTAGTTTAGTTATGGTTATTTTAAACAAAAATGTCTCGCATTAGCGAGACATTTTTGTTTAAAAATGAGATGTGAATTATTTTCCAAAAGAATAAATAACACCAATATTAAGTCCAAAAGAAGAATAAGGGACTACAGAGGTTAATGATTTTGATTGATCTTTATTTAATGGGTCTAAAGAATCAACATATTCAATGTCCTTTGTAGGTGTTGGGAATACAGGATGATTGGCCTGACCCAATTGCCATGTATAGGCTGGTATTGTTTGAGCTGGTTGGCCTCCACCTAAAGAACCTTGTGGAACTGCTGGATATGCAACTGCTAATTTAGTGTATTCTGATGAGTCTCTTGTTAGATTGATACCTAAATATTCTAATTCAGCAAATAAGCTTACATTACTAGAAATTTTATGTTTGTACCCAAGAGAAGCTGTAAAACCTAGTGGAAGTCTTCCGCTATAATCTATTTTTCCTGTTGCTATAATTGGTCCAAAAGCTGTATTGGTTGTTTTTACAAACTCAGCTTTAGTTGCTCCCGCAATTTTTGTAATCGCCCCAAATTTACCATAAATATTATCGTTAAAGTTGTAAATTAAGGCAAGGTTTAATCCGTATGCACGTGCATGCGCAGTACCTGTAGTTCGCTCCACAATTGAAGTAACATTAGCGGCAGATACATTAGTTCTGTAAGAATCTACGTTTTGGTCATCACCATGCAGGTATGCAAATCCTAACTCTACTCCAAAAGTTTCAGAAAAAAAATATCCAGCTCTAAATTGAGTATTGAATCCTTCGCCGTAACTACCCTTTTTTACTGTTGCGATAGATTGGTCACTATTCAATGAAGTTCCTAGCATCATTCTTGAGCTAGGTATAGAATAGCCACCTGACACTGAAACATAATACTGAGCAGATGCGGTCGTTGTAACTAGCATTAAAATAAAAAATAAAATTTTGTTCATTATATTTTGATAAATTGTTTATTCGGCAAAAATAATTTTTTTTGGATTAATATATGATAGTTTAAAAAAAAAATATGTAGAATTAAAGTGTATAGACTAAAAGGAAAATAATAGTAGGTCTAATCCGTAAGTGCTTTGAATTTATTATTTAGTTTAAAAAAAGTTTAAGGTAATTTAATTTTGTGACTAGTCTGTATTTGTTGATAACTATGTTCGTTTTATCGATGTATTTTATTAAAAGTATTTAAATATTTTTGAATATCACTATGAATTAGAACTAGTATTTAAAACGAAGAGTAACTTAAATTATGTTAGCTGTGAAATATCTTTAGAATTAGTAACATAATTGAAAAAAAATGGCTTAATTCTGTTAATTTGATTACAGAGTTAGCCCTGATGGAAGCGGCATCTCCCGATTTAGAAAAACAAGGCTTTTTTGCCGTAGTTTTTATTTATCGGGAATACAGCGTAGAGCAGGAAAAAGCTCCAAAAGAAAATAAATTATTGGAGTAAACTAAGTAAATAGGAATTGATAATAGATTAATAGTCAAAACTAATTTGGGAATAGTGATTGATTTGTTTTTAATTTCTAAATTTGTATTCTAGTTTGAATGTTTAAAGATTCAAATGATAAACTTAAATTATATATTATGGCATTAGCAATAACAGATGCTACTTTTGAAGAAGTAGTTTTGAAATCAGACAAACCGGTAATGGTAGATTTTTGGGCAGCATGGTGTGGACCATGTAGAATGGTAGGTCCAATCATTGATGAATTAAGCAACGAATACGAAGGGAAAGTGGTTGTTGGTAAGGTTGATGTTGATGCAAATCAAGAATTTGCTGCAAAATACGGCGTTAGAAACATCCCAACAGTATTGGTTTTTCATAACGGAGAAGTAGTAGGAAAGCAAGTAGGAGTTGCTCCTAAGCAAACGTATGCAGATAGTCTTGACGCTTTGTTGTAATTAACATTGAAGTTTTAGAATCAATTTTAGATATATAAAAGGTTTGGCGCAAGTCAAACCTTTTTTTTGTTTAAGAACAGTTTTGTGTTTTATTTTGGGCTAATCTTGTTATGTATCGCTTTAATTTTTAAATCATTTAATCTTTTAATATATTTGGATTATGAAGATTGAATCGCAAATAGAAAAAATTACTAGTTTCCAGCATCTTGAATTATTAGCCAATCAGGTTGTTGAGGGGTTTATTTCAGGCATGCACAAGAGTCCGTTTCATGGCTTTTCGGCAGAGTTTGCTGAGCATAAAGTGTATAATGCTGGCGAGAGTACAAAGCATATTGACTGGAAGTTGTATGCTAAAACCGATAGGTTGTATACCAAACGTTATGAAGAAGAGACTAATTTAAGATGTCATATTGTAATTGATAATTCTTCTTCTATGTATTATCCTCAATTGTTAGCGAACCAAAACTTTTTTGAGAACAAGATAGGGTTTTCAGTATTGGCCTCAGCGGTATTGATGAATTTATTAAAGAAACAGAGAGATGCAGTTGGTTTAAGTGTTTTTTCGGATACGTATGAGTACTATGCGCCAGAGAAAGGAAGTGACCGACACCACAGAATGATTTTGAATGCCCTTGAAGGCTTACTCCAAAAGCCTACGGTTGCAAAAAATACAGATACCGTAACATATTTACATCAAATAGCCGAGAAGATGCATCGTAGGTCTATGATTATCTTGTTTACGGATATGTTTCAGAGTTTTGACGAGTCTGTTGATTCTAAAAAAGAACAAGCCTTATTTAGCGCCCTGCAGCATTTAAAGCACAATAAGCATAAAGTAGTCTTGTTTCATGTAATTGATGGCAAGACAGAGCTTGATTTTGAATTTGACAACACACCTAGGAAGTTTGTTGATGTGGAAACAGGAGAAGAAGTTGCTGTTTTTTCAGATACGGTTCAAGAAGAATATCAAAATCAGATGCAATTATACTTAAAAAAACTGTCTTTGACTTGCTCACAAAACAGAATTAAGTACGTTCCAGTTCATGTAGATGAAAATTTTGAAAAAATAATGATGACATATTTAGCTGAAAAACAAAACTTTGGATAATAAGTGATAATTTTTTTGAAATTATTTTAAAAAAACGCTTGCGCAAACGGAAATCTATTGTATCTTTGCCACCGCAATAACGCAGAGGTTTGGTAGTTCAGTTGGTTAGAATACATGCCTGTCACGCATGGGGTCGCGGGTTCGAGTCCCGTCCAGACCGCAATATTGGGGAAAGCCTTTCGTAACAGAAAGGCTTTTTTGCCCCTTTACGGTTTTTAACGTTAGTTGTGTTGTTTGCTACGAATTTGTAACTCGTAGCGGGTTTAGTAGTTAGACCAATGAAAAGCTTTTCGCCTCGGCGAATAGCTTTTTTGATTTAATTTGAAGGAAGGGTTTTAATTTTTAGATTGAAAAGAGGTTGGTTTTTAATTGTTTGAGCTTCAATTGCTTTCGTTAATCAATTAAATTTTAGAATCAAAAAATATATAAAATAATGCTGGTTTGGTAGTTCAGTTGGTTAGAATACATGCCTGTCACGCATGGGGTCGCGGGTTCGAGTCCCGTCCAGACCGCCAGTAATAAAAAAGCTTTTCTTAATTGAAAAGCTTTTTTTGTTTTTGTCAAATTCAAATAGTAATGGATATGTGTATTTAGTTTACATGTCGTAAATCAAAACAAAACTGCTTTGTATTGCCAAACAATCCAAATATAGAGTCCTAAAAAAACCATGCAAAGTACAAACTTCATGAAGCTAGAGGCCAGGAAGCCAATGAAAGAGCCAGTAGCGGCTTTTAGAGCTCTGTTTTGATCTTTAAAATCATAAATAAGTTCGCCTATAAAAGCTCCCAAGAAAGGGCCAATAAGAAATCCAAAAGGGATTGGTGCAAATATCCCAATCACAAGTCCAATATTGGTACCCCAAACACCATAACTACTGCCGCCAAATTTTTTAGTTCCTTTGGCAGGAATAATATAATCTAAAATAGAAATTACAATAGTAATGAGTAAGGTACTCCAAAGAATCCAGTGGTTCATGGGTACAGCATGTGTGAAATAAAGTAATGCAACCCCAAGCCAACTAATTGTAGGGCCTGGTAATACAGGTAAAAAACTCCCTATTATTCCGGTAATGACACAACAAAATCCAAGGAGTAAAAGAAATAAATCCATAATTTATTTTTAGTATTTTTGTACAACATAAATATAACTCGAATTTTTCAAATGAAAGCAATAAATAGTTTGTCACTTTTAGTGTTCTTAATGCTAATTATGAGTAGTTGTAATTCTATTTATGCTCAAGGCGGTTTTGATAATCAAAAAGATGCTCTAGTAAAAGATAGCATATACAATAAGAATAAAATGAAAGTTTTAAATTTTTCGATGAAAGATTTTGATGCGCTTTTTTTTGAATTTTTTGATAAAAAAGCAAGCCCAACTGTTTTAAATAAGGTGGAGTTTTATTCTTATACGATTCGAATTGCAATATTCTCGGAACGTCTTGCCGCTTTATACCCAGACCAGAAAGCAGTAGCTATGGAGAGTAGGAATAAATGGTTTGCTGAAAGTTATGAGGATTATTTGAAAATCAAAAATTCGCAAAAAAATTAGTTGTAATTTTATCCTTTAAAAAAAATAGCAAATACACATATCTTGAAGCCATATTATCTTTTAATAGTTTTTCTTATTTTTCACTCCTGTCAGTATTTTGAGACTCCTGTTCCTTCAGAGCAAGAGCTTTTAGAAAAGGAGCTGAAATCCATCAATTGGAAAGAGGTTGATGAGTATCCATCTGTGGTAGATTGTGAAAAAATAGAAGATAAAAAGCAACGCCAAAAGTGTTTTTTTGAGGTTTTAACTCAATTGATTCAAGAGAAATTGAGTGTAGATACGCTTTCAATTCTTTATCCTGAGCTGGATACAATTGAAGTTAAAGTTACTATTTTTCCAAATGCAACGATGCAGTTTGAACCTCAATTTCCAAAAGATTCTATAGCGTATGACAAAATCAAAATTGACAGCATACTTAAAGTTCGTCTAGTTGATTTTCCAAAAATTAATCCAGCCATAAAACGTGGTGTTCCAGTGAAAACACAATTTGTTCTTCCGGTGATTTTAAAAGTAGAGTAGTTAATGCCATTTACATTTTCTCACCCAGCCATACTTTTGCCTTTTTTAAAAAATAAAAAATTATCAGCTACCGCTTTGATAGTTGGCTCTATGTCTCCTGATTTTGAATATTTTTTCAGAATGAAAATACAAAGCGAAATTAGTCATACT
The DNA here is from genome assembly GCF_002150205.1 of Flavobacterium sp. FPG59. Taxonomy (NCBI): domain Bacteria; kingdom Pseudomonadati; phylum Bacteroidota; class Flavobacteriia; order Flavobacteriales; family Flavobacteriaceae; genus Flavobacterium; species Flavobacterium sp. FPG59. Next base: position 10,151 of record NZ_MTCA01000006.1, read on the forward strand.
TTTTTAGGAATTTTTCTAATTGATTTTCCTCTTGGGTTTATAGTTATGTTTGTTTTTCATGAAATTATAAAACGTCCTTTCATTGAAAATTTGCCTCATTTTCTTCAAAATAGGGTAGAGGAATTAAGAAAATTCAATTGGTTGTTTTATTTCAAAAGTGATTTTTTTGTAGTTTTGATATCCTTTTTTTTAGGAGCGGTTACTCATATAGTATGGGATTCAATGACGCATTGGGATGGTTTTATAGTACAACAATTTTATTTTTTTAATCTAAAGTTTTTTTCAATTCCGTTTTATAAAATAGCTCAGCATTCAAGTTCCGTTATTGGTTTGTTGTGGATCTTGTTTTATATTTATAAACTTCCAGAAAAATATGAAAACGGTAAAATAGTTAATTTTAATTATTGGTATTTGTCTATTTTTTTTACTGTAGTTTTTATTACTCTTAGATTTTATTTTGGAACACAATTGAATCAAATAGGTAATGTTATTGTGACTATTATTTCTTCAACAATACTGGCTATTACTTTAACAGGTTTGATTTTTAGAAATAAAAAAATTATTTAGTAAATTTTCTGCCTTTCCATTCGTAGTTTCCAAATAGGGAATATAAAGCCACGCTTGTGCTAAAAAAAGGATAAAATAAACTGCTTAAAATCAAATGATGCATTTTCCTTTTAGATAAAAAATGATTGGTTTTGTAGATCAAAACGGTATCAACAGTGAACTTGAAAGTAGATGCTAAAATGACATCTTGAAAAGTAGTTAAGCCTAAGAACCAAGATCCAAGAATCAACACCCAACTCAAATTCCCAGCAAAAACGATCAATCCCAATCCTTTTCCGAAACTACTTTGATAAGAACCCGTTTTAGAAGCCCAACGAACGCGTTGGTAGAACAAAGATTTCCAATCGTTCATTGGTTTTGTAATGATAATATTGTTTTTAGACTTTAGATAATGCACTTTTTCGGGTGATTTTGCAATTGCTTTTTGGAGTAAAAAGACATCGTCACCACTAGCAATTTTGTCATTTCCTTCAAAACCATTGAGCTCTTGGAAAAAGGATTTGGTATAGGCAAAGTTAGCACCATTACACATAAATCCTTTGTTAATGCCAAAACTTCCAATGGTTGCGCCTTGTAAACTTGCCAAATCCAATTGCTGAAATTGATGTAGAAATGAATTAGTACACGCATACGTGACCGCTCCAGCAATCATAGCTACATCATGAAGCTGAATGTAATTGTCTAAAGTTAATAACCAGTTTTCTGGGACTATACAATCGGCATCGGTGGTAATAACCCAATTGGAGTTCACAATTTGCATAGCAGTTGCAATTGCATCTTTTTTAGGCGAATTAGTAACACGAATATTCTTAATAACCGAAACTTGAAACTTGAAACTTGGTGCTTTATATTCTTCTTTAGATTCATCGTCTACTAAAATCACCTCAAGCAGCTCTATGGGATATTGCAACTTCCACAAGCTTTCTAATAGAACGGGTAAATTTTCAGCTTCATTCCGGAAAGGAACAACAATCGAAAATTTTGTTTTTGGCTTTAAGCCTAAGTAATCTATAGCGTTTACTTTGTTGAAACCATAAATTAATGCCAGTATTGCTAAGCAGTACAAAAGTATGATGAGGGAAACTATAATTGAGAATAGCATCTTTTTATTGTGTTTTAGTTTCTTTTATTATGGATTTACTATTAAAATTCAAAACATAATACGTGCCAATTACAACAGGTAAAACTACATTTAAAAACCACATCAAAGTCGAAATAAAAATTACAATCCATTCGTTTACGCCTAGAATTCCAAAGAAATAAACCGCTACACTTCCTTTAACGGCAAAGTCTAAAAATTGAAAAGTGGGTAAGGAAGATGCTAAAAAATAAACGGATGAAATTGTTGCAATCAAGGTGAAGTAAGGTAAATCAACATCAAAAGCTAAAAACAAAAAGTAATATTGGTGCGAGAAAACGAAATAGCGGCAAATACCCAATAAGATATTTTTCTGATGAATTGATTTTGGAATTTCATTAATTTTATGAATCAGTTTTTCGATTGAATGTCCTTTGATAGTAATTTTTTTGACCGAAAATAAAATGATAAAAAGGAGTAAAACCATTCCAAAAATCAACGCAACTGTTTTTATTGTAATCACATGGTATTGTGCATTAAAATATAGCAACCCAAAAAGCCCAAAAATAACAGTCAGAATCATTTGGATTCCGTTGCAAATTAGGTTTAGGAATATAATTTTTTTAGTTTCTTTTTTTTCAAAAAACAGTGCTTTTCCGGCATATTCTCCCACTCCGTTTGGCGTAAAAAGACCAGCAGTTAGTGCACCAAGAACTTGCTTTGTGGCTTCGCCTAGAGTTATTTTATGTATAAATGCTACTAGGTTTTGCCATTTCAATATTTCAAAAAACCGATTCAAAGCACTTAGTAATAAAAGAAACGCAATTCCAGTAATAGATTGGTTTTTTTGGAATAGCACAATAAATTTTTGCCAATCTAATTTATCATTATGGGCTAGTTGATTGTAAATAAAATAAAACGCACCGGCCACAATCAAAACTTTGATTAGAAGTACGAGGAATTGCTTAGTTTTGTGTGGTATTGAAATCATTTTGCAAAGTAAAGGAAAACTATTGTGAAAAAGCTATTTCACAGAGATTCACAAAGAATTCGCGAAGATTTACAAAAATAGTAGAAGCATGGTAGGCTTAGTGAACCTTTGTGGTTCCTTAGAGCATCTTAGTGTAATAACAAAAAAGTATAAATTAAAAAGAATTGGCAAACGAACGCATCATATTAGGAATTGACCCTGGAACCACGATTATGGGTTTTGGATTGATAAAAATTGTCAATAAAAAAATGCAATTTTTGCAGTTGAACGAATTGCAATTGTCGAAGTATGACAATCATTATCAAAAGCTAAAAATTATTTTCGAACGGACGATCGAGTTAATCGATACACACCATCCAGATGAAATTGCAATTGAAGCGCCTTTCTTTGGTAAAAACGTACAGTCGATGCTCAAGTTGGGTCGAGCCCAAGGTGTGGCCATGGCGGCGGGACTTTCTAGAGATATCCCTATTACGGAATATGAACCCAAGAAAATTAAAATGGCTATTACCGGCAACGGAAATGCCACAAAAGAACAAGTTGCCAAAATGCTGCAACAGCTTTTAGGATTGAAAGAATTGCCTAAAAATCTCGATAGTACGGATGGATTGGCAGCAGCAGTTTGTCATTTTTTCAATTCAGGAAAAGTGGTTGGTGCTAAAAGTTATACCGGTTGGGATGCTTTTGTGAAACAAAATGAGGAACGAGTGAAGAAATAGTTTTCAGTCGCAGCAACTGTAAACTGCGACTGTGACTGAATACTATAGAAATGAGCGGAATCTACATACACATACCCTTTTGCAAGCAGGCTTGTCATTACTGTGATTTTCATTTTTCGACTTCTATGAAGAAGAAAGAGGAGATGGTTTTGGCTATTGCCAAAGAATTGCAAATGCGTAAAAGCGAGTTTGAAAAGGAACAAGTTGAGACTATTTATTTTGGCGGAGGAACGCCAAGTGTCTTAACTTCAGAAGAAATTAATTTTTTGATTGAAACAGTTTACAGTCATTATGTAGTGATTGAGAATCCCGAAATTACGCTCGAAGCCAATCCAGATGACTTGTCACAGGAACGCATTATCGAATTATCAAAAAGTAAAATCAACCGTTTGAGTATCGGGATTCAGTCATTTTTTGAAGAGGATTTGCAGTTAATGAATCGTGCTCATAGTTCGGCGGAAGCCAAAAAATGTTTGCAAATAGCTACTCAGTATTTTGATAATATTTCATTGGATTTGATTTACGGAATTCCTGCTATGAGCAATGAAAAATGGGAGCAAAATATCGATACAGCCTTGAGTTTTGGTATTCCTCATATTTCCAGTTATGCCTTAACGGTAGAACCAAAAACGGCATTAAACAAACTCATTCAAACCGGCGCCATAACTGCCCCCAAGGATGAAGTTGCCGAGGCACATTTTATGATTTTGGTTGACAAGCTTGAGGCCAATGGTTTTGTGCACTATGAATTGTCAAACTTTGGCAAACCAGACTATTTTTCTAAAAATAATTCGGCTTATTGGTTGGGTAAAAAATACATCGGAATTGGTCCTTCGGCACATAGTTATGATGGTGTTACTCGTAGTTGGAATAAAGCGAATAATGCCTTGTATTTAAAAGGTATTCAGCAGGATAAATTACCTAATGAAATAGAAATTCTTTCGGTGTCAGATCGTTACAATGAATATGTTATGACGGGTTTGCGTACTATTTGGGGCGTTTCATTAACTAGAATTCAAACTGAATTTGGAAGCGAATATCTAGAATATTTATTGAAACAATCTCAAAAATTCCTTGATGATGATTTGGTTTTTATTGAAAACAACATCTTGAAGCCAACACCCAAAGGAAAGTTTTTGACAGATGGAATTGCATCAGACTTATTTTACTTAAATTTGGAATAGCAAATTAACCACAAAGAAACAAAGAAGGCACAAAGTTCACTAAGCTTTTGTGTGCCTAGTGCCTTCTTTGTGAACTTAGTGTTTAAAGAAAAATGATAGCAACCATCAACAACAACATTAATATCGACCTATCAAAACCCATTGATATTTCGATTCCATTAACCAATACTGATGAAAACCCAATTGCTTGGTATATTGAAAAACCAACAATTGAACCCGTTATTTTTGGGGATTGGATTGGGAAAGTATCTGAAGGGAAATCATCAACGAACTTTAATAACATTTTCTTTAATCCACACGGACACGGAACGCACACAGAGTGTTTGGGGCATATCACCCGAGACTTTTACAGCATCAATCAATGTTTGAAACAGTTTTTCTTTTTGGCCGAATTAATTTCGGTTCAACCGGAAATTATTGGTGATGATTTAGTGATTACCAAAAATCAAATTGAAAAAGCTTTGAATGGGAAATTCCCTGAAGCAATTGTTATTAGAACATTACCCAATTTAGAGAGCAAAAAGAATCTGAAATATTCGAATACCAATCCGCCATATTTAGCTGAAGATGCCGCGCGTTTCATTCGCGAAAGCGGAATTAAACATTTGCTGATTGATTTACCGAGTGTAGACAAAGAACACGATGATGGGAAATTAGTGGCACACAAAGCTTTCTGGAACGTAACGGATGTTCATAACCTGAATGCTGATGCACGACTAGATTGTACCATTACCGAAATGATATATGTGGCTGATGAAATTACGGATGGCAGTTATGTACTGAATTTACAGATTGCTTCTTTTGAGAATGACGCTAGTCCGAGTAAACCTGTTTTATACCTTATTCAAAAGCTATGAATTTAGAAACCTACTACGAATATTGCCTTTCAAAAAAAGGTGTGACAGAACATTTCCCTTTTGATCAAGATACTTTGGTTTTTAAAGTAGGCGGTAAAATGTTTGCGCTATCGTCTTTAAGCCAATGGGAAAAAGGCAATCCAGCTGTTAACTTAAAGTGTGATCCCGAGCGTGCTCTTGAATTGCGTGCAGAATATGATGATATTCAGCCAGGTTTTCATATGAGTAAGATACATTGGAACACGATTGCTATAAATCAATCCGTTCCAGATGATATGATAAAAAACTTGATTCAGCATTCTTATGAATTAATTTGTAAAAGTTTGCCTAAAAAAGTTCGAGTAGAGCTTAATTTATGATGACCACTTATCGACACTAAATGGGTTTTGGTCTATATCAAATTCAGTATTACCGATAGAGTCCAATTGCTAGGTATAACTTTAGTACTTTTAGTTTTTTAAAATAACAACTAAATACCATGACAAAGGCACTGAATATTTTGCTAATAGAGGACGATGAAATTGAAGTAATGAAGTTCAATAGAGTTTTGAGCAATTTAAAAACAACCCATAAAATTGTTGAAGCAAATAATGGTGAGGAAGCTATTGCAATTCTAAAGGAAAAAGAAATGATTCCTGATATAATTGTTTTAGATCTAAATATGCCTAAGATTAATGGAATAGAGTTTTTAGGAATATTAAAGTCAGATGAATATTTAAAATACATTCCAGCCATTATATTGACCACTTCAAGTAATAGGTCTGATTTATTAGAGTGTTATAAAATAGGTATCGCAGGGTATTTACTAAAACCCTTAAAATACGATGAGTATGTGGATAGGGTTACAAAGCTTGTTGAATATTGGAGCACAAATGAGTTAATCACAAATTAGGGATTATGTACGGTATTGTTAATAAATCAATAGAGGATCTAGTAGTTGCTAATTTTGGTAGAGAAAAATGGGAGCTTGTACATGAAAAAAGCGGTATAGATGTAGATTTTTTTCTTAGCAATGAAGTCTATGATGATGCTATAACCTATCAAATTGCTACTACACTTTCAGAAGAAATGAACATGACTTTAAGTCAAGTATTAATTGCTTTTGGAGAATGGTGGGTTGTGCATACCACATCTGAGAAATATCCCGGTTTAATGGAGTCTGGAGGTAAAAGTTTAAGTGATTTTTTAATCAATTTACCTAATTTTCACAATAGAGTTATGCTTGTTTATCCTAAACTCACACCTCCTGAGTTCAAGGTAAGCGATATTACCGCTGATGGTCTTCATTTGCACTATCACTCAAAAAGAGTGGGACTTCAAGATTTTGTAAAGGGTATTATACAAGGTTTAAGTATTGTATACAAAACACCAGTGACTATAACTTTACTACAATCAAGAAACGAAGGTAGTACGCACGAAATATTCAAAATAAACTGGTAAAATAATGAAGGATCTAGCACTTTGTTTTAATGAAAACAGTTTGAATAGATTGTTTCCATTTTACATACTGGTTGCACCAAATTTTGAAATTATAAATTTTGGTTCTAGCTTAGGTAAAGTGTGCCATGATTTAAATAACACTAAATTATTTTCGGATTTATTTAAAATTACTAGACCATATTTAGAAACTTTTTCGTTCCAGGAAATAGTGTCACATTGTAACAGTCATCTTGTTTTACAACATAGTTCATCTGGTCTAAATTTAAGAGGACAGTTTGAATTAATGGGAGATAATGTTTTATTTGTAGGTTCCCCTTGGTTTACATCAATGGTTGAATTGATGAATAAAGGCTTAACTTTTGAAGATTTTGCTCCTAATGATCCTTCAATTGATTTACTTCATGTGCTTAATAATGCTGACAATACTTCTAAGGAATTAAAGGAATTATTGACAACCATTAACGAACAAAAAAACAAGTTAAAACAAGCCAATAAAGAAATTCAAGATATTGCACTTTTTCCTACTCAAAATCCGGATCCTTTAATCCGAATTGACACGCAGGGAAATCTTTTGAAACGTAATCCAGCAGCAGAAAAATTAACAACATTTGTTCATGACGAAATAGAATATGCAACCGAGGAATTTTTTAAACACATTGCTTCTAAAATTGATTTTGATACAGATCGATGGATTTTTGAAGCGCAAACTAATAACAGAGATTATTCCTTTGTGTGCAAGACACTCAAGGATTTGGGTTATGTAAACATTTACGGCCGTGATGTAACTGAACAGAAAAAAAGCCAAGAAGAAATAAATAGATTGTCTCTTGTGGCTAGTACTAATGTTAATGCGGTAATTTTTACAGCCCTAGATGGAACTATCAATTGGGCCAATGAAGGGTTTGTGAAACTTACGGGTTTCTCTTTGAAAGAAGCAATAGGTCGTACCACTGAAGATTTGTTTCAAGGAGCACTAGTGGATCAATCCACCTTTGAGGCAATAAAAATTGCTAAAGCAAAAGGGGAGCATTTTAGTCAGGAATTAATACATTATAAAAAAGATAACACGTGGTTTTGGGCAAAAGCTGAAGGGCAACCTTTATTTGACAGTGAAGGAAATGTAAAAGAATATTTTGCGTTAATAGAGGATATTACAGCAAAAAAGGAAGACGAAGAAGAGCTAAAAAGATTGTCACTCGTGGCAAGTTTAAATAATAATGGTATTGTGTTTACCAAGCCTAATGGTAAAATATTTTGGTGTAATGATGCTTATACCACCTATACCGGTTATTCTAAAGATGAAATTATAGGGAAAACTCCAGTACAAATAGGTCGAACCTCGGATATTGATGATGAGCAGTTGGATATTATGGTTAGTTCTTTTTATAATGGATTTCCATTTGATGTTGAATTGAAGCACGGAAGAAAAGATGGTAGTTCTTTTTGGGTCAAGGCCAAAGGGCAGCCCATACTTGATGCAAATGGTGAGGTTACCCAATTTTTTGCCATGATTGAGGATATTTCTCTTAAAAAAAGGTACGATGAAAGTTTACAAATAGAAAAAGAAAAGTACAGAGGAATAATTGCAAATATGAATCTAGGATTGCTTGAAGTTGATCTAGATAATAACATTACAATGGCCAATCACGGTTTTACAACTATGAGCGGCTATACACAGCAAGAGCTGATAGGGAATAATGCTATAGAAATTTTTGTTAATGAAAGTGGTAAGAATGTATTGAAGACAAAAGATAAATTAAGATCTGATGGATTAACAGATTCCTATGAGTTGCAAGTTTATGATAAAAATAAAAAAGAAAGAATATGGCTTATTAGTGGTGCTCCAAATTATGATTTACAAGGTAATTTAATAGGCTCCATAGGCATTCATCTTGATATTACTGATCAAAAAAATCAAGAGCAGCAATTGTATTTGTTATCGTTGATTGCTGAGAAAAATTTAAATTCGGTTATAATTGCAGATCGAATGGGTCGAATTGAATGGGCCAATGCTAGTTTTTTAAGAATGTCAGGGTATACTAAGGACGAAATTATAGGTCAAAGGCCAGGAGCTTTGTTACAAGGTCCAGAATCCAATCCTGAAGTGATTCTTTATTTGAGAAATCAAATTAAAAAGGGCCTCCCTTTTAATTGTGAGATTATTAATTATTCAAAAAACAAAGAGAAATATTGGGTACGTATTCAAGGACAGGCACTTTATGACAAAGCCGGGAAAATATTAAAATATTTTGCTATTGAGGAAGATGTTACCGCTCAAAAAGAGCTGGAATCCCAAAAAGAGAATTTATTATCAGATTTAGCAAAAACCAATAAAGAACTTGAGGATTATGCGCAAATAGTATCACATGATTTAAAATCTCCTTTACGCAGTATTAATTCATTGATTACCTGGATTAAGGAGGAGAATGTAGATAGCTTTGACGCACCAACTCAAAAATACTTTTCATTAATTGAGCATAAAGTCGAAAAAATGGATCATCTTATTGAAGGAATTTTGACGTATTCTAAAATTGATAAAGAAGCTGTAAAATCAGAGATTATTGATACGCATGAAATTGTTCAAGGTATTATAGATATTATTCATTTGCCAGATCACATTAGCGTATCTATTTTAGGTACATTGCCTAGCATTAATGCAGATAAATTTAGGATACAGCAATTGTTTCAAAACCTTATTGGTAATGCTGTAAATTATATTGATAAAAGTCAAGGATTAGTTGAAATTAGCGCTGTTGAAGATGGTGATAATTATATTTTTTCTATAAAAGATAATGGTGTAGGGATGCCAAAAGCAATCCATTCAAAAATATTTGAAACCTTTAAATCTTTTACAACTAGTAAACATTCAACAGGTTTAGGTCTATCAATAGTTAAAAAAATTATTACTTTTTATCAAGGAGAAATTTGGTTAGAAAGTGAAGAGGGTGTCGGAACCACTTTTTTTGTGAAATTAAAAAAAGAATCATGAAAATTATTCAAGCAAGTAAATTAGCCCGAGGTGGCTGGAGCTATATACAAGAAAAATCAAAATTACTAAACCCACTTGTACTTGTTTTTGGGAATCGTCTATTATTAGCAAATAGTGAGGTTTTACAAGATATTCGTAATGAGTTTCCGTATGAGGATCTAGTTTTTGGATCTACTTCAGGTGAAATTTCAGGCTCTAGTGTAAATGACGATTCCATTTCGGTGGTAGCGATCGAGTTTGAAAAATCAAGTTTTATAGTTAAAAGAGATAATATTTTAGACCATAATAAAGATGCTAAACTTCTTGGTGAGCACTTGTATGAGCAAATGCCGAAGGAAAATCTTAAACATTTATTTGTACTTTCAGAGGGGAGTTTTGTAAACGGAAGTTCCTTGATTTCTGGCCTTGAGACTAATATGGAGGACTCTGGATTATCTATTACAGGCGGTATGTGTGGTGATGATGCACGTTTTGAAAAAACACTTGCCTCATACAAGGAAGATCCAAAAGAGGGAGAAGTGGTTCTTATTGGTTTTTATGGATCAACATTCGAGGTTTCGTATGCTAGTTTTGGAGGTTGGATTCCTTTTGGCCCAGAGCGCGTTATCACAAAGTCAGTAGCAAATGTATTGTATGAAATTGATGGTCAACCAGCTTTAGACTTATATAAAAAATATCTAGGAGATAAATCTATTGAACTTCCACAAGCCTCTTTATTGTATCCTTTAAATGTAACACCAGATGGTAAGAAAGAACCAGTTGTACGTACTATTTTAAATATTGATAATGATACACAGTCAATGATCCTTGCAGGTGATGTACCTGTAAATTCAAGAGTTCAACTCATGATGGCATCAGTTGATGGGATTGCACAAGGTGCTAATACTGCCGCAAATTACGGTATGAAAAATAGAACTACAGCCCCTGAATTAGCTCTTTTGGTAAGCTGTATTGGTAGGAAATTGGTAATGAGTCAGCGTGTTGAAGAAGAAATAGAGCATGTAAGAGAGGTTATTGGTCAACAAGTACCTATTGCAGGATTTTATTCTTATGGTGAAATGGCACCTTTTAATGGGGAGACAGCTTGTGAATTACACAATCAAACGATGACATTAACCTTAATAAGCGAATAATGCATTCATTACTAAAACGTCAGATAGATAAAAAACTTGCGGGAGGTCTTAATGACTTGGATATTTTTTTGAATGCAGTTAATGATTCGTACCAAAATTATGAAAGCCAAATAGAGATGTTGCAAAGGGCTATGAAAATTAGCTCTGATGAATTATTTGAAGCGAATCAAAAATTGCGAGATGAAGCTAAAAGCTTAAAAGAATTAAATGAAAACTTACAGTCTATTCTTGATTCTATGAGTGTTGGCCAAGATTTTATAACAAATACAGAGGTTTTTGATTCTTCTGAATATATTAAACAACAATCTATTGAAATTGTAAAAATTAATAAACAAAGAGAAGAATTGTTGTTTAATCTTGAAAAACAAAATAAAGCATTGAATGAATATGCCCACATGGTTTCACATGATTTAAAGGCACCTTTGCGTAGTATTGATACTTTGATCAACTGGTTTATTCAGGATAATGAGTCTCTATTGAATGAAGCCAATCTAAAATCTTTGAATAGGATTTTGTTAAATGTAGAGAAAATGGACTCTCTTATTAAGGGGATTTTAAACTATTCCTCTATTGAAAATCATACGCATGAAGAACGTATTATTGATGTTAATCTTGTTGTGCAAGATTTCTTGAAAACTATTGAAATTCCAAATAATGCAAACATTAGCATAACTAATGATCTTCCTGTTTTAATGGGAAATGATTTTAGATTGAAACAACTCTTTCAAAATCTAATACAAAATGCACTTAAATACAATGATAAAGAACACATAGAAATTGAGATATCCAGTACCGAAAATGAGCAAGAATATTTATTTCAAATAAAAGACAATGGTATAGGTATTCCTCATGCATACCAGCACAAAATATTTGATATTTTTTCTAAATTACAAAATGACGATAACTCCTCAGGCATAGGACTTTCTATCGTTAAAAGAATAATAGAATTTTATAAAGGAAGAATTTGGCTTGAAAGCCAAGAAAAAGTAGGGACTACTTTTTTCTTCACAATACCAAAGGATCATGGAAACACCTAATTTAAACTATGTAAATGAATTGTCTGGTGACAATGAGCAATTTAAGGCAAAAATTTTATCCATCCTAAAAAAAGAGTTGCCAGTAGAGGTTGAAAATTATGAAAAATACATGCAAGAATTAGATTTTTTTAATGCTGCACAATCTGTTCATAAACTGAAACATAAAATTTCTATACTAGGTCTCGAAAAAAGTTATTATATTGCTGTTGATTATGAGCATAATTTAAATAATGACTCCGTAGCCTTAAAAAATGATTTTGAAACAATTTTAAAAGCTATGCAGGAGTTTGTTATAAAACTCTAAATAAATAGCTATATGAATTGCATTATTGTTGATGATGAAGAAATGGCAAGAGCCATAATAGCTCAATTTGTAACTAAATCAACAGATATTGAATGTATTGGAGAGTTTTGTAGCGCCATAGACGCAATAAAATTTTTGAATCAAAATCATGTTGATCTTATTTTCTTAGACATTCACATGCCAAATTTCACTGGTTTTGATTTTATTCAAACCATAAAAAATCCTCCGCATATTATCTTAGTAACATCTGACAGAGATTTTGCTATTGAAGCCTTTGAATATGAATGTATTGTAGATTATCTTGTAAAACCTATTACCGAGTCACGTTTTTTAAAAGCCGTTCACAAAGTCTTAGCAATAAAAACTGACGAGCCACAAGTAAATACAACGATACAAGCTGAAGAAAAGCCTGATCATTTTTATGTAAACATAGATCGAAGATTGATTAAAATAGACAATAACTCAGTGAATGTTATTGAAGCAAAAGGAGATTATATTCATATAAAAACAGATAATAAAAATTACATTGTACACTCTGCAATGAAAAAAATAGAGGATATACTTCCAAAAGATATATTTTTAAAAATTCACCGTTCCTTTATAATCAATGTTACAAAAATTATCGATATTGAGGATAATAGTGTTCTCATTGCAAAGGATGTTATCCCAATAAGTAGGTCAAACAAAACAGAACTTTTAAAACGAATTAATGTTTTGTGATATAAAATATTTACTACAATTTTTTTAAAAAAGTGTATTTCATCGATTATTTTTGCATTTAGTCTATAATGTTGTTACTTTAGATCTGTATTTAAAATAACAATTATGAAAGTAAATCTACCCAATGCAGTAACTTTAGCTCTTGATTCTTCAAACAATGAGTTATCCGGTTATTTTTTAGTATCCACAAAATGGACTGTAATGAATGATGTTAATATTACTTTCGTAAGGAAAAATGCGTTAGGTTACTGTTACAATTTAGATTGGGCAGGTCCATTAACTAAGCATGAAGTTATAAAGTTAAGTATTAACAACCCCTCTATTTCTATTGTAAGTATTGCCACAATACGACCTTTTTTACAAATACTGGATGATGTGGTATACCTTCCTAACACTGCCGAAGCGCGCAAAGCAATTGGTATTGATAATGACGATTTACAATTAGCAAACTAAAATAAAAACTTATACCAAAAATTATTCTTACAAAATTTCATTTACCTACAGTCTTAAACCGTTTACCGAAGGTTATCAATCGTTTATCGAAAACATTACTTTCTATCTTTAGTTTGAATGTATCTTTGTAGAGCAATTAGGAAGCAAACCCTTTTTGATCCCAAATCAAATTTTTTAAATACTGTTTTAATGGATTGTGAAAATAGTCCTTGTTAGTATAAATAGTTTTTTAAAAGCAAGTTTAATTTTTTAGTTTCATTGTTGAGTTAGTAAAAAAAGACTGCTGCCACGAGCAGTCTTTTTTGTTTTTACTCGAAACTAAACTTTGATACTCAAGTAAGATTTCATGATTTCATGATTTCATGATTTCATGATTTCAAGTTGTATTTTACAGCAAAATCAAATCAATTTTAATATTTATAGTGAGGTTAAGCAAAATAAAGAAAGACTGCCTACAAGCAGTCTTTCTTTGTAAATAAAATGTATAAGTGGGTATTACTTGAGGGTAAACAAAGGTTCACGGGTTAAATTCCATTTTACTCTTAAACCAAATTCATTAAAAGTAAACCCTGAGGCCGTGGTAGAGGCAATATTACTTCGGGTTACATAAATATTACTCAACAACCTATCCGAGAATTTGTAGCCTAGTTTTCCTTGAATACGATAGGTCCACTGTTTTGTATTGTCTTCAATAAACTGATAACCTGTTGCTAGGTTTGCGTTGTAAAACCAGGATTTAGACTCAATAATTTTTTCGTCTTTTAAAACTTCTAGAAATAATTCTACCGCATTAAACTTCTTTGGACTAAAATAATCAGTAGGAACACGATCTTTAAAAGCTATGTATTGATAGTTTAATCCACCTTTTAGAACAGGTTTAGAGAGGAAGTTATAGTAAAAAGAGGTAAATAATAAATTACGATTGTTGTTATCTGTTTGCGAAGTGAAAAAATATTGAGTAAACCAACCAAAATTAAAGTTGGTACTCAAATTATAATTTAAATAGTAATTGTTGGTTGCAATTTGCTTGATAATAAGATCAGTGTTAAAGTTTTGCATTTCACGTTTGTAACCCACTTCAAGATCCTGAAGTTTCATAGGCTTCATTTTGAAATATGTATGCAGCAAGAGCTGGTTATAACTAGTGTTTACGGAGCTAGCACTGTTTACACCAGCTTCAAAACTATAACTAATTTTAGGGTGTAATTGATAACTTGCACCTAGAAGATAATCATGACTTATAGCATTTATTAACGTAACAGTATTGTCTGTTTTACGATATTGATAAGTTGCATTTACAGTCCATTTTGTTGATAAAGGCAATGTTATTGCAGTTCTTGACGCAAGCGCAGTGTTGTTTCCGTTATCAAATGAGTAGCTTAATTTTTCTTCGATAAAAGGAGTAAAATCCTCTTTCATTTTTTTTATAAATTGAAGAGCATCTCCTTGATTGTTAAAAATAGATAAGGTTGTTAAGGCTGCCTGATATGCCATACTCGTTTCGCCAGAAGCTTTGTAAGCATTCGCAATACCAAGATTTCCATCAAATGATTTAGTGTCGTTTTCTAAAATGTTTTTATAATAGGTGATGCTCTCTGGGAAATTACTTTTGTAAATATCTAGCGTAGCGGCAAGTGATAAAACCCAATTTTCATTGGGGTATTTTAGGAGTAACTCTTCAATATATATCTTAGCTTCTTTATATTTTTTATTCCATATCAGGGCTTGTACATAGCGCTCTTGAGTTTGTTTTTTTAAATTTTCATCAGTAATACTTTGTGATAATGATAAGGATTCAGTAGCTAGTTTTAAGGCCTCTTTTTCTTTATTGTCAATATGTGCTAGAAGTGAAAGTCCATTTAATGCCAGAACGGGATGGTCTTTTGATAGTAATTGGTAAACCGCATTGCCTTTGACAATATCTTTTGTGATGAGGTACATGTTTGCCTTATTCATGAGAGTTTCTTTGTCTAATGGAAAATCAACTAATATTTCATCATAAAACGCCTCAGCTTCTGCGTATTTTTTTTCATTCACATATTGGTAACCATACCCTAATTTAATATATTTTCTGGAAACCAAAGCTCCGGGATTTGCAGGTGACAACTCTAGGGCTTTGTTTACGTTTGCTAATGCAGTAGGATATTCTTTTAAGTTTGATAAAGTATTGGCAAAGCCAAGATGCGCTACAAAATTGGTTGGGTTTTTTTGAACAAGCTCGCTGTAGAACACTTTAGCTTCGTCAAATTTTTTGTTCCAAAGCAAAGATTCGGCATAATTTAATTCTATTTCTAAATCTCCAGGATATTCACTCTTTAATTGAATGAAATTTTCAAGTGCTGCTGGAGCTTGATTGTTTAAACCAATTGCTCTTGCATAGCATAGTCGGGCTGTTTTATTTTTTGGATAAAATTTAAGGATATCTTTAAAAAAAAGTTCTGCTTTTGCAAACTCTCCTTTTTCTAGATGGCTAAATCCCACATTCATGTCTTGTGCTTGTAGTGTAAAACTAAATATACTTATAAATACAAGCGCAATTTTTTGTAGTAAATTCATATTGGTTAGGTGTAAGATTCGTTATTGCAAGTTAAGTATTAAATCGTAATATTTCGTCTACACTTTCAGGTTATTCATCTAAGTATTAATGCTTGTTTTTAATAATGTGCGATATTTGGTAACGAAACTAATTCCAACTTCAATATTAATAAGATGGCAGTACACATTACATACAATTCTGGAGTTTATGAAATTAAAGGATTGTTGACTTCAGAAAACAGTGTATATTTAGAAAATCATTTAAACTGTTTATTGTCAAGGTTAAACGGACTAGTGGTTTCATTTGAAAAAGTAGAGGCAATGGATGCGTATACAACCAAAAATATTCTTGCCATATACGATAAAGCCCAAAAAGATGAAAAACCTTTTTTTATAATTGGTAGAAAAAATAAATGTATTTCGGCTTGTTTTGATGCACTTGGCTCAACTGATGTGTTACTGTAATATTGAATTAATAATGTGTCTCAAATGAAACTACTTGCAAGTATTACCTCAAAAATACCCAAAAAACTAGGTCCTGAGCAGCTTTTTATGTTGACTATATTATTGGTAAACGGGGGCAATTATTTGTACAATCTTATTTTGGGGAGGCTTTTAGGTCCCGAAGCATTTTCTGATGCTGCTATATTAATTACACTCTTACTGATACTTTCTTTTGTTGGGATGACTTTTCAAATAGTAGCTGCAAAATATGCTGTTCTTTTTCAAGAGAATAAGTTGTTGTTGTTTCTTAAATTTATTTTGAAATATGCTGTTATACTTGGAATTATTCTAGGTTTAGGTATTGTGGTTTTTCACAAAGAACTTCAAGCACTTTTTCATACTCAAACCGCCTCTATGTTTTATATTTTTGGTTTTGGTGTTCCCTTGTATTTTGTCATGAGTGTAAATAGGGGTTTGTATCAAGGTCAAAACAACCTTTCTCGATTAGCTACTACTTACCAAACCGAAATGGGGAGCAGGTTGTTATTTACAATTCCGTTCTTATTGCTTTTGCCTTCAATTCCTAGTTCTGTTGTAGTTTCGGTGGGTATTTTACTGTCTTTTATTGCTGGATTAGTTCCATTTCAAAAAACAATGTTTAGTAAAGCAGAGGCTAACAGCAACGCTAGTATTAATCACAAATCTATTGTGGTGTTTTTTGCGTTGACAGCGTTTTATGAGTGTACACAAATCATTATTAATAATTGTGATATCATACTTGTCAAGCATTTTTTTAATAACAAAGATGCGGGTTTGTATGCATCACTTGCCTTAATAGGGCGCGTGGTATATTTTGTAGCTTGGATGTTTGTAATGCTTTTGTTACCTAAAGTGATTCAAATGAAAAAAGACAATCAGGATACGCTTCCTATTTTGCTTAAATATGTGAGTTATATTGTAGTTTTATCTTCCTTTATTGTTTTGTTTACCGCTATATTTCCAAATTTCGTAGTGCAAATCATGTTTGGTAAAGCCTATGTTTCTATCTCTTACTTACTTTGGAAGTATGCGCTTGCAACCTCACTTTTTGCAGTGGCTAATATTTTTGCCTACTACTATTTATCCTTGAATCAATATGTTCCTGTTGTTGTATCGGCAGTCTTAGGATGTACACAAATTGTTTTAATTATTTTTTACCATAACTCTTTGGAGCAAGTGGTTCACATGCAAATTATTGCCATGGTAACTTTGCTTTTTTTCCAGTTGCTTTACTTTATTTATAAAAACCGATTCGAACACAATAAAAAAACCAGCGCCTTAGTATAAAACCAAATTTAAGACACATGAAACTAGCCGTAATTACAGCTTTCCCACCCAGCAAGGTAACCTTGAATGAATATGGATATCACTTAGTTAAAAATTTTGCGCAAAAAAATGAAATTTCAGAAGTGATTTTGCTGTGTGATAAAACTCAAGATGCCAAGCAACTGGACTTTAAAAACAGTGATAAAGTGAAGGTGAGGGAATGCTGGTCGTTTAATAGTTACACCAACATTATTTCTATCATGGATGCCATACGTGCTGAAAAACCTGATGCTGTTTTGATTAATTTACAGTTCATGAAATTTGGCGATAAAAAGGTTCCAGCGGCTTTAGGACTCTTAATTCCATGGATTTTAAGAATGAATTCTATCCCAACAGTTTCTCTATTACACAATATTCTTGAGCAAGTAGATCTAGAAAGTGCCGGTTTTACAGATAATAAACTAGCGCAGCGATTTTATAATTTCGTAGGGACTTCATTAACTAAATTCATACTAAAGTCGGATGTTGTGGCCGTTACTATCAATAAATATGTAGATGTATTGGTAAAGAAATACAATGTAAATAATGTTATAGTAATTCCACACGGAACTTTTGATACCATTGACGAACCTTCGTTTGATTTGGTTCCAGGACCCAAACAAATTATGGCTTTTGGGAAATTTGGAACTTACAAAAAAGTTGAAATATTAATTGAGGCAGCAATTCTTATAAGACAACACACTTCAGAACCGATAGAAGTAGTTATTGCAGGAACTGATAGTCCTAATACTCCTGGTTACTTAAAAGGAGTTCAAGAA
The DNA here is from genome assembly GCF_002150205.1 of Flavobacterium sp. FPG59. Taxonomy (NCBI): domain Bacteria; kingdom Pseudomonadati; phylum Bacteroidota; class Flavobacteriia; order Flavobacteriales; family Flavobacteriaceae; genus Flavobacterium; species Flavobacterium sp. FPG59. Next base: position 28,725 of record NZ_MTCA01000006.1, read on the forward strand.
AAATACAAAGACACGCCAGGGATTAGATTTACTGGATATGTTGAAGAAAAAGATGTACCAGTTATTTTTGGTGACAGTACAGTTGTTGCTTTTCCATATACATCTACCACGGGAAGTTCAGGAGTGTTGCATCAAGCAGGAAGTTATGGTAAGGCAGTGGTAATGCCAGACTTGGGCGATCTTGCTTTATTAGTTGAAGAAGAAGGGTACAAAGGCGAGTTTTTTAATCCAGAAAGTGCCGCTTCACTGGCCGCCGCTCTTGAAAAAATAATCAATAATGATGAAAACCGTAAGGCTATTGCCATGCAAAATTTTATAGCTGCTAGCGCCTTATCTATGGGAACTATTACAGATATGTACTTGTCAACGTTTAAAAAAATTATAAAATCTAAACTTTAATTCGAGATGTATTTATAAGCGGGTTTGTTCTTGCCTTTAACATCAATGAACCCAAATTGTTTTTGTCTGTTTTTTTGCCAAGGCCATTTTCCAGCTACTTGATCCGGTACTTTTGGGAAATCATATAATGTCCAAGACATAAAGGAATAGTTGTTTTTCTTGAAATACGCTTGCATTTTTTGGTGGTATTGGGCTTGATTCTCTAAACTACTTTCCCATAAATTCCAAATCCCGCCGTAAGATGGAACTCCAAATTCTTGGATTACAACTGGTTTTTTTAAAGTTTTAATTAAAGTATTGGTTTCATACTCTAAGTGTTGCATGTCATTATAAAAGTGATACGAAACAAAATCTACTTTATCAGCCAGTTGTGAGGCTGCTACAGAGTTTGACCAGCCAATAGTTATTAAATGATTAGGATCATTTTCTCTGACAACCGTTACCATGTGGTCAAGCCATTGCAAAACATTTTCTTTACCTCTGTTTTCAAAATCTAAATTAGGCTCGTTTTTTAAATCCCAAGCTATGATTGCTTTATGGTCTTTAAATGTTGATACTATTTGCTCTGCATGTCTGTGTGTTAAAGTCCAACTGTCTAATGAGTAATCGCTGTAAAAATCAAATAAGGTTACCATAACTCCTAGATTTTTGGCTGCAGCCAAATCTAAAAGGGTTTTAAGTTTAACCATCTTTTCAGGATTTATATTTGCTTTCCCAAAATCATCGTATTGAATAAAAACCCGTATAGAGTTTAAATTTGATTTTTTGATGATGTCAAAATCCTTTGCAATAGTATCCTTGTGAAATTGTTCCCCAAAGGTATCCCAAGCTGAATTTTTTGGATAGTAATTAATTCCTTTGATTACAAATTGTTTTTTGTTTTTAAGAATTTTATCCTCCTGAATACTGTACTCGGGCTCTGGTTGTATGGAGTCTTTAGCAAATGGAGAGGGTTCCATTTTTTGAAAATGACGCACACGCCAGTAGCCATCTTCAAGCAGCATCATTACTTTGTATGTTGCGGTGTCTTGTACCGTGGTTAGCAACTTTTTATTGAGATAGATTTTTTGAAATTCAATTACGTTTTTATCTGTAAAAACAACTAGTTGCCCGTCTTCACTGTAGAATTCTAATTCAGGAAAATGTTTTAGTGTGGTGTTTTCTATTGTAATTTCTTGGGCTTTATTATGTTGAATGACTTTGTATAGATTATCACGAGTATTCATGGTATAATAATCGTCAATGCCTTTTGGGGTGTTATTTTGTAAGGCTTTGTTTTTTATGTGCCAAGAAAAAAGGTAGTCCCGTTCAATTTTTCCTAGTGTGTTTTTCTCCATTTTACGCGCTGGATTTTCAAGTTTGGTCCAAGTTACTTTGGGTAGATAAACATCCTCACTTTTTGTTTCAAGGTGTAACATGGCACTTCTGTCAGCACCCGTATTCAAGTAATCCAGAATTTTTGCCATACCAAATAGCGTAAAAATACTAATCACGATAAACGATAGTATAAAGGCCGCTTTGTAAATATTTCGGTTATTGATAATTTTCATACGGTATGGATTCAGTTTTCTTGGTTACGCCAAGAGTGGTAATTTCAAATTGATAAGCGGATTGTTTGTAAAAAGGAGGCAATAGTATAAATGTAGCTAATCCTTTGGCACTTTCAACAATTTTTGTTTCTATTAATTTATTTTTATGAAATATTTTTAGCTCTACTTTTATTCCATCAGGAACTATTTGATTCATGAAACTGGTTAATGGTCCTACCACAATTTTTCGATTTTTTTCAAGAAATTGATAGGGAAAATCTTTTATCAATGGTTGATACGCAATTTGTATGGGTCTGCTCTCGGCCATGCCCGTAACATAGGCTTTTACCGTATAAATTTCTTTGTGATCCGGATGCAACAACTGTGCAATTGCCACGCCATTTATTGTGGCTGCAAATGTTTTAAGGAAATTATTATTTTTTGTAGTGACTTGAAATGTAACTAAGGTTCCGTCTCCTACTAAATTGCCAAATTGATCCTTAATCACCGAAGTTTTTAGTTTGGTAATTTGGTTTCCATCTGCAAATTGATGGTTCCTAGCATAATCAATAGTAAAGTTTGTGGCTATTGATGGCGTAATTTCGGTTTCGAATTCCTTTGATAATGCCGTATTGCATTGTGTTGAAATGAGCATTTTCCCCGAGATTGTTCTAGAGTAAATGTTTTTCCATGCTATAAAATCATCCGTTTTCTTAGTGGTAACAGTAATGGCATCTAGGAATTGATCTTTTATAAACACAGTGGTGTTGTCTGTTTTTGGGTTGTCATAACTGTCCGTGGGGATTGCAACCATCATCGTGTAATGTTCTTGTCCTGTGAGAATGGTAGTTGGACCCAAATAATTTTCAATCAAAGTGGGCGTGGCATCATTAGGTATAATTTCAAATTGTCCAGCCGCAATATTCTTTCTATCTTGGATAAGATACCAAGAAACGGTTCCTGTTTTTTTGGCATACAATTCGGGAATACTAAACCGCAATTTATTCTTGTCAACTTTTCCCTTAACGATTGTTTTTCCGTAAGAATGAATCAAAAATAAATCAGCGATTTTAACCGCTTTTAGTGAAGAAAACTGGAGCAATATTGTGGTTCCCGCAGTAAATTTTTTTTGGGATGTATCCAATGTAATTGTAGCTGCAGTGCTAGTTGTTTTTACAACTGCAAAAACAACTAGGCAACAGATACAAAGGAGTATGACTGCTATTTTTTTCATTATTTAGGATTACCAATATAGTTGTTCAATTCAATTTTAACATAACTAAAACCTTTTCCGTTTACTTTTTGTAAAAGTTCTTTCTCCATGGCCTTATTTCTATTAGGAACAATAGTTTGCGCAAGATCTTTATTGGGTAAACCATTTACAAAACAATTTTTTAGCGATGAAAGTATTATTTTACAACGCGTTAAGTCAAGTAATGGATAATCAAAATATTGCTTGCGTTGTACCCGAATACCTTCTCTAACAAAATAATGATCAACGTATAAAAGTTCTTTTTCTTTTGTGTAATAAGACACAATCAATTCTGGAACGGTTACTTCTTGAATCCCATAATTAAAAAGTGTACCCTTAAGATGGTTATTTTCTACCACAAGGTCAGAAAGAGCTACTTGTATATAAAAATCTGTTATGGCAACATTTCCTGCTGATTGAATGTCAAAGTTAGACGGTGTTTCGGCAATATTTTTAGGGGTATATTCATTAGGGTTGAATGTGGTAGGCTTGTGTACTTCTTTTTTTAACCAAGAAATCTCTTCAAAGTTTACTTTAAAACTAGTCGTTTCTTTAGGTAAAATTTTATGTTTAATAGCGTCTTTGGCATTGAATGTTGCCAATTCTTTGTCGTATTTATTATACAAAGTAGACTTTACAATAACATCTGCAGGACTGTTATCAAGGTTTTGTAATTCCCCTACAATCATGTATTCATTGTTATACTGAATTAATTTGGCCGATAGGATTTCAAGCTCTGGTTGCTTTAATACATCCTCATGATAGGTTTGTTGGGTCGTAATTTTTCGTCGTCCTTGTTTGTAATACTCTGTTAAATTGCTAGATAAAAATTGATCAGGTGGAATGTCTAATGGCATTTTTTGAGGAAGTATAAACCATTTTCCGTTGCGATTGATAGTTTCGTGATAGTAATCCTTATTGATAATTTCTAAGGGTGTAATCCATTTTGTTTTAGCAACTAGCGTTGTTCTCTGATTTGCTTTTTTAATAATTTTAATTTCTATGGCATCTAGTTTTGCATATGAATTTAATATTCCATCAGCAACAGATGTTTCCAGCATGAATTGTGATATCGAGAGTTTACTTTTTGGGTCAATAAAAGAATGTGCTTTTTCATAAAACTTAAAATCGAGAGCATCATAATAGCTCTTAACTACATTTTCGGGGCTTATTTGGGTAGCATTGGCGATGTAAGTTTTATATCCGCCAAAAGCCATAATGATGAACAACACGAGAACCCAAAAATGTAAAACACCAATGAGTTTTAGGGGAAACTGGGTATAGGAAACGTTAAACTTAAAAAAGTCTGGTTTTGGTTCGTCTTTAACTTTTAAGGCTTTAAAAAATATACTTTGCACATTCACAACAAAGGCTATGATAATGGTAAGTATTGGTATAATGCCCCACATTAGTTTAAGGTATACTGGAACCTCATCTTTAGGAAGTACTTTTGGCAAAGGAGCAATATTAAGTCTTTCCCAAACCATAATGCCGTTTTCTAACTGGGAAAGGCGGTGCCATCCACAAAAGTAAAGTATGGGATCATAAAATTTATCATTAGAAAACACATATTTTAAATTGTATTTTTCGGGTACGGTTAAAAATTGTTGCAAAGAACCAATTCCTTCCATACCTCGAAATTTAGAATTCTCAAGTCGCTCTATTGCTCGTGAGGTAAGCTCGGGTAATCTTCGGGCGGAATGGTAATTTCCATCAACCGTTTTGGCATTGGTTTGTGAAGATAACGTTGCCATTTGGTCCCCAAAACCTAGCGGCAAATACCGCCATTGATCGTGTTGATCTTGATTTAAAAAGTTGACTAGCGGGAGTGTATTTATTTTTTGGGGTTGAAAAGGTCTAAAATAACCTAGAGTAATTGTAAAACTGGCAAAAAATAAAAAAGATCCTGCAAAGGCTGCGCCAAGAATTCGATGGTAAATATTCCCAAATTTATTTTGAATAGCTGTTTTTAAATCGCCTTCAATTAAGCGGTATACAAACTCTCCAGACATGGGTAAACTCATAATAGAAGCCCAAAGGGTAAAACGGTCAAGCGTAAGAATGTTAAACGCATTTTCTCCTAAAACCTTAAGCGGTATGGGCGTTGTACCACCAGTTCCTAGTATAGTGAGCAAGGTGATTGACAATCCAAAACAAATGTATCTTTTGCTGAAATAACGGTAAAATACATAGGGTAAAATAAAAAATAGGATTCCCCAGGGTATGACAAAAAACATTAACCCAGATGAGGTTACTTCTAGAAAATTATCACGGCTGCCATGAGGTATGGGTACTTGCGTGATAGGGTTTGCCTTAGAATTTACCCAATACGGAAAAATACAAAAGACAATAAGCACTAGTGAACCAGCTCCAAAAATGATTATCCTTTTTAAGAGTTTGAACAAGGTTTGTACAAATAATTTGAATCGTATTTCCTTATAGGAGTTTACCTTTTCCCGAGATACATCCATAACGACGGTACCTATCAAAGGGAAAATAAAGAAAACCATCCCAAAAATAGGGGTTACATGATGGGAACAAATGGTTACCGCAAGCAATGAAAAGGCACTAAGAAGGTTCTTGATTTTGCCAGTTTTTATCCAAAGATAGATTTCGGGCATACAGTGCATTAATATTGACACACCCACGATGCTGGGCAATTGTCCAAAAATATGCAAGGTTTCTACAAACGATGACGAGAAAACGGCTACTAAAGCAGCATAACCAGCTACCGTTCTATCGGCAGTAATCAATAGGGTATAGCGGTAAACTCCTGTTATAAACAAAAGAATACCGATAATGGCCACGGTAAATAAACCAAACTTTAAACCACCTAGTAGCGATAATAATCCTATTGCTTGATGCACAAGTGGCGGATACCCCATTACTGTAAAACCGGTGTACCAACTGTAGTTCCAGGGTTCGAACCAACTTGTAGCATAATGATTAGCAAAAAACATATGAATCAATGCGTCATACGTACTTTCTAGTGTGAAAAATATGGCACTACCATGAAAAACCACTCCTATAAGAAGGGCTACAATTAAATATTTATTTGATTTTTCAGTAGACATCCAGTTTGTATTGATGTTTTTGTAAATGTATTAATAAAACTGTTAATTTAACGCTAGATGGCAGTCATTAACAAAGATTTTATTGTGTATTTCAAATCAAATTTGATATATTTACGATAACCAATCTATCTTAAACTCATAAGTATGAAAATATTAATTATTGACGATCAGGAGTTAGTGATACTCTCTTTAGAAAAAAGCCTTGTCGATTTAGGTTACGAAGTATTTTCAGCGAATACCATTTCTGATGGAATTAAAAGCTATGATTTGCATTTGCCCAATCTTGTTATAGCTGATATTAACATGCCTTATTCTAATGAAAAGGAAATCACTAAGGAAGATCTTAATGTGTACAATGGTCTTGAAATTGCAAAACACATAAAAGTAGTTAGAGGGCATAATACTCCCGTTATGATTTTATCGGGTAATACAGAGGAGGATATTATTGTAAAAGGATTTGATTTAGGAGTTGATGATTACATGAAAAAACCACTCAGTCTAAGTGAGATAGGAGCGCGTGTAAAACGGTTGATAGGTGTTGGCGGTAAGCCGGCTAAAATAACGCAAAAAAATCAAATCATTCAAAACAACTGTATTGGGGTTGTAATTCCATGTTATAATGAGGAACTTCGTTTGTTAGGGGACGACTTCAAAGCTTTTATTAATTCAAATTTAGGATACCATTTGTGTTTTGTAAATGATGGTAGTAAAGATAAAACCCTTGAAGTTCTTGAAAAATTAAGAGAAGGAAATGAAGATCACATTAGTATTTATGATTGTGAAAAAAATGGAGGCAAAGCCGAAGCAGTACGATTAGGGATGCTTCACCTAGCCAAACAAGATCAATTTGATTACATCGGTTTTTTAGATGCGGATTTATCTACAGATTTTGAAGATTTTCATGACCTTGTAAACACCATATCTACATCAAATTTTAAATTAGTTAGTGGGTCTAGAATGGCCCGTATGGGTGCTGATATTACTAAAGAATCTGCTCGTGCCATTATTAGTAAAATCATTAATTTTATCATTCGAAAAACAATTGGTATGGAATTTAATGACACGCAATGTGGTGCTAAAATCATGAGTAAAGATGTGATTGAAAAAACCTTTCAAACCAAGTTTTTGACCAAGTGGTTGTTTGATGTAGAAATTTTAATGCGAATGAAACAAGTGTACGGGGACGAAGAAACTAAAAAACTAGTTTGTGAACAGCCCTTAAAAAGATGGATTCATGCTGATGGATCTAAACTTTCTTTTAAAGATTCCTTGAAAATTGTATTCCAAATAGGCCAAATTGCTATTCACTACAGATAATTGTGTAAAATTAAATTTTAAAATAAGGAGACAAAATTACACACCTTGAGTGCAAAAAAAATAAAATTGGTATTACTTTTGACAGCGTATTAATACAAAGTCTAAAACTACTGTAAACAAAATGATAGATCAAATTAAAAAATTTTTAAACGAAGACCAAGATCCAAAAGCAATTGAAAAAATTGCTGCTAAGCTGAGTGATTTATTAATGAAAAATGAGGAAGTAGGGTATATAGCGGTACAAAAAAAACCCGCTATTACGGTCTTACCAGACAGTATTGTCCTTACTAACAAGCGTATCATTATTTGTCAGCCTAAAAACCTTGGGCTATCTATGAATTTCATTGATTATACTTGGGATGAAATAGAGGGAACTTTTGTTAAGGAAAACATTTTAGGATCTGAGTTTTCATTTACTACACGCACTAATATGGAAGTATCTATTGATTATATTCCAAAAATACAAGCCCGTAAAATTTTTACGTATGCCAAGGAGCAACTTGATATTTTAAAAACAGGAGCGGTAAGTGCTATAACTGTAGAGGAAGCGCAACCAGCTACCGTTGTTCCTGATGCTGAAATCATAGAGGAAATGGAAACCGAAGAAGTAACCAGTTTTGCCGAAATCATGCCTGTAACACAGCCACCAGTCTATAATTATGAAAAGGAACAAGCGCAAGCAGCGCCAGAAACAAGTAAGGAAGTAGGACTTGCCGGTTTATCTCAAGACGAATTGTTTGAAAAACTACAGAATTATAAAAAACTACTCGATAACGGCTTGATTTTACAAGGCGAATACGATGCCTTCAAGAAAGAAATTTTGAGTCACATGTAATAGTGTTGGAGTCTTAAAGTCAAAAGTCCTAAAGTCAAAAGATAGTTTACTTTTGATTTTAGGACTTTTATTTTTTTAGTTTGAAATATAATTCTAGTAGGCACCTAAATAAAAACTACCCGAAGCTGCTTTTAGTTTTGCACCTTTTGTAATAGTTTTAGTTCTCCAGTTTACAATGTAAATATTACCATCTTTACCAGCCGGAGTAAAGGGTAAATACACGTTATCACCTACAAGGCCTATGTTTTGAAATTGTCCAAAAGTAGTTGTTAATGCGGGATCAGTTTCAACTTCTGTTGCTAACTTTGTTGCTGTTCTAGTATTTAAATCTATCAAAGCAACATATCCACCATTAGTTCCTGTTACGGTGTACATCACAATTGCAATTCCGTCTTTAATATACCTCCACGCTTTAATACTCGCTCCTGTAGTATTTAATGCAGTGTTCAAATTAAAATGATAAGATGGGTCATATTCGTTGGTTGCTTTACTGATACTAAGAATGTCTGGACCAGCTGTAGCAGTTGCTTGGTACAAATTGCCATCAGTACCTACATACTGTGTCAAGGTGCGGTAACCTAAGTTATCAATGATGCTTTTATCAGAAATGATAATTTTCGGATTTTTTAAAGAAGGATAATCCACCACATACGAAACTGTTCCTAAATCTCTATTCGTAGTAGTTGCCCAACCTGTAATGGCGCCAGTTGTAGCATTTGTAGTTACGGTACCATTAACATTATGTCTTCTTATGCCGACACCTATGAACAGTTTAGTTTTCGATTCGTTTAAAACGGGTACATCCGCTCTCCAGATGTGGTATCCCTTTGATTCTAAATCGGCTCCTAAATCAACATTGATCGCTCCAGTATTTGTAATTGCTGTATTGTTCAAGTCAATATTGGCAATTTTAATTACTCCTTTTGGATTTCTATACACATAATTAGGGGCTGTTCCTGTGAAAGGTTCTAGTGCATCTCCAAACGAGACACCTACACCCACACCTTCTGCTGCTTTTACCCAGCGTGGTGATGTACCTAAAATTACAGAGGTGTTCAATTCAGATCCTACTTCTTCAAATTTTCCAGCGCCAGTTACGCTATATTTATTAAAAACACCGCCTTCAGTACCAGTATACTGAATATTGTATAAAAACTTTCCATCTGCTGATGCTTGTACGCGAGCAGTGCGGCTTGATTTTAATGCAAAACCTTCCACGTAGGTAGACCCGTTCAGTTTGAATAAATCAACTACATAATCTGGATTTGCTGCATTTTGAGGTGTTATTGCATAGGCGCGTGTTCCTCCGTTACCAGCCGTTCCTGCTGCATCTGGGAACGATCCCGTAAGTGTAATCCATCGTGTGGCATCAACTACTGGAGTTGTAACTGTTTCTGAGTCGTCATTGCTGCAACTTCCTAAAGAAAATGCTGTCATTACAGTACTTAAGACTGTTATTTTAAATAGATTTTTTTTCATGATATTGGTTTTAATTTGATTATAAAAATGTACTAAAGGTGTAATTCAATTTGAAATAGATTCCTCTACCAGGTTTTTGTATCGAGAAGTTGTCGTAAATCTCGGCGTTCATAATATTTTTTACGTCTACACTAGCAATGAGTTTTTTAGATGGAAATCCGTAACTTATACTGATGTCATGAGTGAATTGACTTGGAGTCAAAGACCAATCAGGTTGTCCCCACACTACATAATATTCACCCACAAAACCGGTGTTGTAGTAGAGATTGAGTACCGAATTTTTTTGCAACACATTATTAAGTCTGTATTGAATATTGGCATTGGCCGTCAAAAAAGGTTCGTTTGGGACTTGTTGTCCAAAAAAAGTATGTGGTAAACCGTTATTGTCTCGTTCTAGCTTGAATACATTATTAAATTTCGAAAAATTTACAGAGGCATTCAATTTGTTGTTATACACGTAGATAATTTCGGCTTCAAAACCACGGGCTTGGGTTTTGCCAAGATTTACATATCTTGTGGTTTGGATATCAGCATCTGATTCCTCTTCAATTTCAGATACATCAACAGCTTGCTGTGTGATTTTGTTAAAGCCGTTTCGCCAAAAGGCATTTGCATAGAAAGATATTTTGTGTTTTTTAAAATCAATTGGACCCCATCTAAAACCTAAATTGTAATTGATGTTTTTTTCTGGTTCTAAGGTAAGGTTGGACAAGATATTAATTTCAGGTGCTCCAAACAATTGATTTTCGGTTGGCATGATATAGGAGTTTTCGGTTGAACCAATGACAAAAAGTTTTTCAATCATCTGATAAGAAGCTGTTGCACCATAGCCAAAATTATAGTCTGACGTACTACTTTCACGCTGTACAATCGTGTTTACTCCATCAGTAGTCACAATCTCATATTTTGTTTGATTCGTTTTGTTTGTAGTGTACTTACCTAACAAATTGGTAATTAATTTTTTGTTGAAACTTTCGGCTTCATAGTTTAAGGAAACAATATTTTTTGTAACCAAGCTTTTGGTAGCAAGTTCTCTGAGGGAAGGGTTTAACAAATCTTCATCTTTTCTGTTGGTCGCTTCGAATTTATGATTTAGAGAAATACGATGTCCGCTAGTAATCAGATAACCTAAGTTTGATCTTGCATTTGTAATTTTTCTATCGGTATTGGTAATTGTTTTAGGACCTTGCTGTCCGCCATTGGTACGCAAAGGAACTCGCTCGCCAAACTCAATTACTTCTCTAATCGTTCCGTCCCAGTTGTATGCATAGCTTATGGTGTCTTGCAGGTAGGTGCTACGTTCGCTTCGTACCGCATTGATATTCAAAGCTAAATTTTGAACTAAAAAGTTTTTCTTAGTATAATTTAGTAGTAATGCATGTGATTTAGTTTCGTTAAATCGGCCCACATAGGGTACAGCCATAGTAATTCCGTGTGGAATCTCAGTGTAATTGCTTGATCCGTTATAACCTATGAAAAATTGATCAGCACATTTCGTATCTGTAAAGCCAGCTTCAAAACGTCCCCCTACTGCTTTGTACGTATTGTTAAATCGTTTGGCTCTATAAGGTCTGGTAATTTGCTGTAAGTGATTTACAAATGTGGTCGACCTGCCCCAAGTTTCAAAACTATTATCTGTGTAAGTATAAAAAGCAGAACCTCTAAAGGAAAGACCCGATTTTTTGTCTCGCAAAGTAACCCCTAAATCAGATTGTAAAGTTTGAAACGAGCCGTAGGATACTGCTGCAGTTGCTGTATTCTTAGAAACATCTTTTTTTAGAACCACATTTATTGCTCCTCCTACATAATCTCCTGTTAAATGCGAAGGCAAAATACCTTTGTAAACCTCAATACGTTCAATCATAGCGGGAGGAATATTATTTAAATTGAATGAGGAGCCAAAAGTTGATATTTCTATTCCGTCAATAAACATTCCTATAGCACTGCCAGACATTCCGTTTAAGTTGTACTCTACATTAGATCCTATGCCGCCATTTTGCCTTACCCTAACTCCTACAGATCGATCTAGCAATTCATTAGTAGTTAAGTTGCGTAAGGAGGCTTCCTTGGTTTCAATAATGGCTACTGCAAAACCACTTGTCTCTAATTTTTGTTTTTTAGGTTTTCCTTTTACGATGACGCTTTTTAGGTTTTCAGTAATAGTGTCATTTGCGTTAGTTTTATCAATTTTAAAGTTTTTGTTGTTAGTGTTGCTTGTTTGCGATAAGGCGGGGAGCAACGTAAATAGAAACAACAAGAGATAGGTATATTTACTAAACATGTTTTTTTTAAATGTAATATTTAACTAAAAATAATTCTTAATTAGACTTAATATAAATAATTTTGTGCAAAAATACCTCCTTCATTCCTGTATCGAATAGGGAAAAACGGATTATAACTTTGTAAAAACGGATTATATTTTGAAACTTATTTCAAGAATTGTAGAGGAGCAACAGCCTATTTTATCACTAGATACCAATGGGTATGAAAACGCTGGAGGTTTGTTTTGTAGTGAAACTATCCAAGTGAAGAATGATGAAACAGATAAAATTACATTTCAGTGCCATGTAGCCGATGGTGTTATGATAGTTAACGCCCAAATGTTTTTTGCAGCAGCAACAGCCATTGAAGTTCAAATTTTAGGAGAAGCTATTGTGATGAATTTTTTCTCTAGTTCTAATACTGCGGCACAAATAGAAGAGCTTGAGGGTGAAAATAATTCTGTAGAGAATACGCACAATATTTTTTATGCTTCTAATTTTAAGGCTACTTATACCATACCTGCTTTTCAAAAATTAGATTGTTTTTCAATTATTATGGCTCCTGATTACTACTCGAAATTAATAGATGCCAATTGGGAACTTCATGAAGTTTTTTCAAAGCACATTAAATCTAAGATTACGAGTTATTTGTCAAATGAATATGCGCCTTTTAGTTCTGGAATACAATGGATTCTTCATGAAATTAAGACTTGTAAATTTGAAGGGCTTGTGAAAAAAATGTATCTAGAATCTAAAATTAAGGAGCTGCTCATTTTTCAATTAGAGATGTTAACTAATGCAGATTATAAGGTGGTTAGTGAAGATGAAGATAGGGTTAAGCTAGATCAAGCCAAGGTCATCTTGCAGGAAAATTACACAAATGCTCCGTCACTAGCTGCGCTTTCGAGAACTATTGCACTGAACGAATTTAAATTAAAAAAAGGATTTAAATCTTGTTTTAATTGTACTATAAAAACGTATGTAACGCAACTCAGAATGGAACGTGCAAAAGAATTACTTAAAAATGAAATTTTAAATGTAAGCGAGGTGGCGTATCAATGTGGCTACAAAGATGTATCCCATTTTTCGGCTGCATTCAAACAGTTTTATGGATTTACGCCGGTTAGTTTTAGACAAAAGCTATAAAGAAGTTTTCTAGAAAAGGCATAAAGTCGAAAGTCATAAAGTCAAAAGGCAGTAAAATATCTTTTGACTTTATGACTTTCGACCTTTGACTTAAAGCGTTCTCTTTTGCTTCTCTACAAAATTATTAGACTGTAATTCTAATAGATCAGTGGCGTTTTTACGCTGTAGGTCATACAATTTTTTATCATCGGCGATATCAGAATATACTTTGTTATGCATGCTTTCACTTGTTTTTACCAGAAGAGACCTTTGGTATTTGTCTTGTTCAATGGTTGCTTTTAATGCGGTTTCAAGATCTTCTAATTTAAAATCATATTCGCCTTTTGGAGCCAAAAGTTTTGCAATAATTGGCGAGGTTTCAATCGCTAAAAATAGCAACATTATAAAAAACGATGGCAACCAAGGCAACTTGTTCAATGCATTGATTCGGGCCATTAAACCATCAAATCCATCAATAATAGGTTGAGTTTCGGTCACTTTTTTGTCCAAATCAGCTTGTAAAGTTTTTGTGCTTTTTTCCATCTCAGCAATTTTGGCCAAGTTGGTTTTTTGCAGGGTATCTAATTCTTGTTTGGCCAAATCATGCTTGGCAATTTTTTCTTTAAAAACAGGACCTTTCCCTAGCTTTTTAGTTCCTGCTGTTCCTTCTGCCTCTTTGATGTAGGTTTCGTATAAGGTATTAACCTCTTTTTCTTTGGTTGTTATTTCTAATTTTAGCTTATCAATTTCGGCTTTGTTTTTGTCTAAATCACTTTTGAAATAGGTGGCTACTTCTTTTTTATTGGCCAAAGCCATCGCATTTTTCTCTTTCAACAAAACAGTATTGATTTCCTTCTCGAAAATTTTAATTTCTAAGGGTTTCGAGATTACAATGGCAATAATTACTGCTAAAATGATTCGGGGTGTAGCTTGTAAAAATTCGGCACCAAACTGATCTCGTTTTCGAATAGTAGAAACAATAAAACGATCCAAATTAAAAATAAGAAAAGCCCATACAACACCAAAAGCGACGGCGGGATAAACACTATCAAATACGGTGAATAAGGCGTATGCACTGGCAAGAAAAGCCATTACTGCGGTAAAGAATACGGTGGCGCCTATCCCTACATATTTTGTTTGCTCTCCTTCTGAACACGTTTCTAGAAGGTCTTTGTCTGCGCCTGAGCATAGAATAAAAAATTGTTTTAACATGATTGTAGATGGTTTTGATTGATTTGTGTTTTTGTCACAAGGACGTTTTGATTACTTACAAATTTAACGCCAAAAAACGAATCGCATGCTAAAATGTTGATTTCTTTTGTCTTACCACATATAAAAAGTAAAGCCGCTCTTTACGAACGGCTTTACAAGTGTTGAATTATAATTAACTTATGCTAGTGGAGCACCTGCCATAATCTCTGGATTGGCAAATTCTTCAAATTTCGCAAAATTTTCTTTGAATTTTTGAGCAAGTTCTAATGCTTTTTCATCGTAAAGCTCTGGGTTTTCCCAAGTATTTCTAGGATTTAATATTTCACTAGGAACATTAGGACACGATTGTGGTTTTGCAATTCCAAAAACTTTGTGGTTCTCATAAGCTACATTATCAAGCTCACCGTTAAGTGCCGCTGTGATCATGGCTCTTGTGTATTTTAATTTCATACGGCTTCCTACTCCGTATGCACCACCAGTCCAACCTGTGTTGATTAACCAAACCGTTACATTAGCATCTTTCATTTTTTTGCTCAACATTTCAGCATATTTTGTTGGGTGCAAAGGCATAAATGGCGCTCCAAAACAAGCCGAAAAATTAGGCTGTGGTTCTGTTACTCCTGCTTCTGTTCCTGCAACTTTAGCGGTATAACCAGATATAAAGTGGTACGCTGCTTGACCTGGTGTCAGTTTTGCAATAGGAGGCAAAATACCAAATGAATCTGCAGTTAAGAAAAATATGTTTTTAGGATTGTTACCTATAGATCCTGGTTGGATATTGTCTATATGTGTAATTGGGTAGCTTACGCGTGTGTTTTGAGTGATGCTTACATCTTCAAAATCTACTTCATTGGTACCTTCTTTAAACACTACATTTTCAAGGATAGCTCCTTTTTTAATAGCTCTAAAAATGTCTGGTTCGTTTTCTTCGCTAAGATTAATTACCTTGGCGTAGCAACCTCCTTCAAAGTTGAAAACGGTATTTTCATTAGTCCATCCGTGCTCATCATCACCAATTAATTTACGTTCTGGATCAGCTGATAAAGTTGTTTTTCCAGTTCCAGACAAACCAAAGAAGATAGCTGTATCTCCTTTTTCACCTACATTGGCACTGCAATGCATAGGCAATGTGTTTTTGAAAACAGGTAAAATGAAATTTAATGCAGAGAAAATTCCTTTTTTCATTTCTCCTGTATATCCTGTACCGCCTATTAAAACTACTTTTTTAGTAAAGTCTAATATAGCAAAATTACTTTGACGTGTACCATCTACAGCTGGATCAGCCATAAAACTTGGTACACAAAGTACCGTCCATTCTGGTGTAAAAGTAGCTATTTCAGATGCTTCAGGTCGTAAAAACATATTGTAGCAAAACAAGTTTGCCCAAGGAGTTTCGGTTACCACACGTACATTTAATCTGTAATTTGGATCAGAACATACGTAAGAATCACGTACATAAACTTCTTTATTTGATAAGTAAGCAGTTACTTTATTGTATAGTTTTTCAAAAGCAGCAGGCTCAAACGGAATGTTTACTTTACCCCACCAAACTTTATCTTCGCTTATGCTATCACGCACAATAAAACGATCTTGTGGAGAACGGCCTGTATATTCTCCTGTATTTACGGCTAAAGCTCCTGTAGAACTCTCAACTCCTTGACCTGATTGTATTGTAATATTGTGTAATTCTTCTGGAGATAACTGGTAATGAATGTTTACGTTTTCAATTCCTAAATCTGTTAACGAAATCGATTGCGAGAAATGCATAGTATTGTCCATAAATTTAGTGTGTATAGTTACATTTAATAGACTACAAAAGTAGAAATTAAATTTCAGTTAGCCTTTAATTCTGATGATTTTGTGATTTTTTATCAAATATTGATGTCAATAACACAAACCAAGCAATAATTAGTAGGAGACCGCCTATTGGCGTTACGAATCCGATAATTTTAAAATCGAATGAAGTGAGGCTGTTGGTAGCCAAAAGATAAATAGATCCTGAGAATAACGCTACGCCTAAAAGCACTAAATAATATATCGCTTTTTGCTTTTTTTGTGAAAGCGCATCATAGTTCCCTATGAAAAGTAAAAACAAAGCATGATACATTTGGTAACGCACTCCAGTTTCAAATGTTACCAATTGATCTATTGATAAAACTTTTTTCAAGGCATGCGCTCCAAAAGCTCCTAAAATTATAGCAATCATTCCTAAAATTGCACCGCTGGCTATGATTCTTTTTTTCATGGGACTTATATTTAGTACAAAAGTATTTGATCTCAAATGAAATTAAAAGTTTTTGAGGCCTTTGTTTTGGCGAAAGCATGTTAAAAAAAGTGCTTTATTTGTAGGTTATAAATAAAATAATCACACTTCATTTGTTATAAATACAACAATTATGTATGTTTGTGTTATAAATATATAAAAATGAGAACAATTTTAATCATTGGCGCAGGAAGATCGGCCTCTTCTTTAATTCGGTATTTGCTTCAAAAATCGGAACAAGAGCAGTTGCATCTCGTTATTGGTGACTTGTCATTGGCTTTGGCCCAGAAAAAAACCAATAACCATCCTAATGCTACCGCAATCGCCCTTGATATCTTTGATGAAAAGCAACGGCAACAAGCCATTCAAAATGCCAGCATTGTAATCTCAATGCTGCCCGCACATTTGCATATTCAAGTGGCCAAAGATTGTATCACGTACAAAAAGCACTTAGTTACGGCCTCATACGTGAGTGATGCCATGCAAGAATTAGATGCTCAGGCTAAAGCAAACAATCTTATTTTCATGAACGAAATCGGACTTGATCCGGGAATTGATCACATGAGTGCCATGAAAGTGATTGATGAAATTAAGGAGAAAGGCGGCGACATGATTTTGTTTGAGTCCTTTTGTGGCGGACTGGTAGCACCTGAATCAGACACGAATTTGTGGAATTATAAATTTACTTGGGCGCCGCGCAATGTGGTGCTTGCAGGTCAAGGAGGCGCTGCTAAGTTCATTCAAGAAGGCACCTACAAGTACATACCGTATTGCAATTTGTTTCGTAGAACCGAATTTTTGCAAGTAGAAGGTTACGGTCGTTTTGAGGCGTATTCTAACAGAGATTCCCTAAAATACCGCTCGGTGTACGGACTAGATGATGTACTTACTTTATACCGAGGCACCATTCGTAGAGTGGGTTTTTCTAAAGCTTGGAACATGTTCGTACAACTTGGCATGACCGATGACAGTTACATCATGGAAAACTCAGAGAACATGAGCTACCGCGAATTTGTCAACTCGTTTCTGCCGTATCATCCTACTGATTCGGTTGAAATAAAAACCCGTTTGATTCTCAAAATTGACCAAGATGACATCATGTGGGACAAATTATTAGAACTCGATTTGTTCAATCCCAACAAAAAAGTAGGATTAACAAATGCCACACCAGCCCAAATTTTAGAGAAAATATTAACCGATAGCTGGACTTTACAAGAAGAGGACAAAGACATGATTGTCATGTACCATAAATTTGGCTACGAGATAAACGGCAAAAAAGAACAAATAGATGCAAAAATGGTTTGTCTTGGTGACGATCAAACCTATACTGCCATGGCCAAAACCGTAGGTTTACCCGTTGCCATGGCTACATTATTAATCCTGAATGGCAAAATCACCACGCCAGGCGTACAATTACCCATTCGCAAGGAAGTATATGAGCCTATTTTAAAAGAGTTAGAAGAATACGGCGTAATCTTCAATGAAACCGCCATGCCGTATTTAGGATACAATCCTGATAAAGAGTTTAGTTAGTAGTTTTTTTTTAGATTTATAGTTGGATGAATCCGCTCCTTTTCAGTAAGTAGCGGATTTGTTTTTTTAGATAGTTTTATTTTTTTAACTATTTGGGCGTGCCCCTCCGTGAAAACTTCGGGTCAGGCTGTACACTACAATCTTTGTGTTTTTTAAGAAAAAACACAAAGGATTTCTCCCGAAACTTCGGGACCTTTCTTCACGCGAGCCCAGTTTTCAGTTGCTGATTTTTTAATAATTTGTAAGATAATTTTAATATATTTGGAAAAGAAATGGGACTTCATTTGATTGACTGGATACAATCAGTGTCTTTGAGGAATTGTTTCGTGTATAGGTTTAGTTAATAGAAATGCAAAAAAAATGCTGGACAAAACATCATAAATAGAAATGTAATTATGGAAATTATATCAAAAGTAATTTTAAGCCATTTAATTAAAGAAGCGTCCTCCAATTTAAAAACTCTTTTTAATTCAAATAAAATTCAACTTATTACAACATCTGAAGATTTGTTGAACGCATTATATG
>NZ_MTCA01000108.1:0-9630 GCF_002150205.1 Flavobacterium sp. FPG59
GTGTTGTGGATACAAATTATTTTTTTAATTATGACAAAGATGGTAAAACCAAATGTATAAATTTTACAGTTTAAAATTAATTAATTGTAAATATAAAAAACAACCGTTAAAATCCAGTAAACACAAGAAAAACTTTTAAAGATTACCCATGATTTGAAGTCGATTTAATTACCTTTGTGCCCGATAAATAGGAAATATGATCAAGTGGTTTAGTTTGGGATTTTGGGAGTTAATTGCTCGTATTGTCCTTAGGAATAGAATTTTAATGCTGTCTATTATTGTGGTAATAACAGCACTTTTAGCTTTACAATGGAAAAATATTCATTTTACTTTTACCGAGGCAAATTTATTGCCTAATGACAATATTGTAAACGTTGAGTACGATGCTTTTTTAAATAAATTTGGAGAAGAAGGAAATCTTGTCATCATTGGTGTTAAAGACGATGCTATATTCACCCCAAAGGCTTACGCGTCTTGGTCTAGAATGATGAATTCCTTAAAAAAGGATGCCGCTGTAGATCTTGTGGTATCTCTTAATGATTTAAAAAAACTTCAAAAAAATGAATCCCTTGAAACCTTTCAGTTGGTTCCTTTTATTGACCAAAATAAAACTTTAGATCCTGCCTATTTGCAAACCATTAAAAAGGAGCTTATCAATGATATGCCTTTCTATGAGGGTTTGCTATTTAATAAAAGATCAGGAAGTATTCGTTCTGCGGTGTACATGGACAAGAAAATTGTAAACACAGCTGCCAGAAAAGATTTTATTTTAGAGAAACTAGTCCCTGCTGTCGAAGTTTTTGAGAAAGAAACCGGAATTGATTTACGAGTTTCGGGAATGCCATACATCAGGACCTTGAATGCAAAGACCATTACTGATGAAATTAGCATTTTTATAGGTGCTTCTTTACTGGTAACTTCATTGCTTTTCTTTTTCTTTTTTAGAAGTTTTAGAGCCACCTTAATATCTATGATTATTGTAATTATTGGTGTGATGTGGTCTTTTGGGTTTTTAGGATTGTTGAATTATGAAATTACGGTTTTAACGGCTTTAGTTCCCTCTTTAATCATCGTAATTGGAATCCCGAATTGTATTTTCTTGACCAATAAGTACCATCAAGAATATAAAATTCATCATAATAAGGCTAAAGCATTACAACGTGTTACTACAAAGGTAGGAATGGCAACTTTAATGACTAATCTTACCACTGCCATAGGTTTTGCTACCTTTATTGCTTCAAACAATCAATTGTTATTAGAGTTTGGAGTGGTAACATCTATCAATATTATGGCTCTTTTCTTTTTGTGCATCATAGTAATCCCTATTTTTCATAGTTTTATTCCGGCACCTAAAGAGCGTCACATTGAGCACTTGGATCGCAACTACGTTAAAGTTTTCATGGATTGGATCTTAAGAAATGTAAAATACAATCGATTTTCAATCTATGTAGTAGCTGTATCGTTATTAGTAGTGAGCATTATAGGGATATATGAAATGCGAATTTCGGGAAGTTTAATAGAGGACATGCCTAAGAAAGAAGCCTTTTTTGAGGATATTGTTTTCTTCGAAAAAGAGTTTGACGGAGTGATGCCACTTGAAATTATGATTGATACCAAACGCAAAAAAGGGGTTATGAAATTGTCTACCCTAAAGCGAATGGAGGAACTTGAGGAAGCCATTGATGAGATTCCAGAATTGTCAAAGCCTATTTCAATTGTCAATCTGGTTAAATATTCTAAGCAAGCGTATTATAACGGAAATCCTGATTATTATGAATTGCCTAGCTCACAGGAACAATCTTTTATTTTATCATATGCTAAAAATTCGACTAAAAATTCGAAAGATAATGTAATGAAAAGCTATGTGGATGCAACCGGTCAATATGCTCGAATTACTACTTTCATGCGTGATGAAAGTGGCGATAAAATTGCTAAAATAGAAGCTGAAATTCGCAAGAAAGCGGACAAGATTTTCCCAGCCAATCAATATAAAGTAACCATTACAGGAAAAGCTTTGGTTTTCCAAAAAGGGACTGGTTACCTGCTAGATAATTTACTTTCGTCGCTGGCATTTGCTTTTTTGTTAACGGCACTTTTAATTGCATTTATGTTCCGTTCGTTCAAGATGGTTTTGGTTTCTATTATTCCAAATTTACTTCCGTTGATGCTTACCGCTGGATTGATGGGTTTTCTGGATATACCATTAAAACCGTCAACGATATTGGTTTTTGGAATTGCATTTGGACTTTCGGTGGATGATACCGTCCGATTCTTATCGCAATATCGAGAGGAATTAAAGAAAAATAACTGGAAGATTCGTAAATCCGTTTATGCCACTTTTACGGACGCAGGCTTGAGTATGTTTTATACCTCTATTGTATTGTTCTTTGGTTTTTCGGTATTTATGTTGTCTAGTTTTGGAGGTACTATTGCACTAGGCGGATTGATTTCCTTGACATTATTGTTCGGAATGCTATCTAATTTAATGTTACTACCTGCATTGGTGCTTACCTTAAATAAAACACTGGCAAATGAACAAGATTTTATAGAACCAAAAATTGACATCATTGAACCTAGTGATGCAGAAATTGACGAATTAGAACAAAAAAAATAAATTAAATCAGTATTCGAATTTCACTTCATGCTTTACGATCTTGGTTTTGCAAGGCCACGATCGTAAAGTACAATACTTCCTGCAACAGATACGTTTAAGCTTTTCTCTGATTTGAATTTAACTAAATGATGGCATTTGGCGATAGCAGCCTTGGAGAGTCCGTTATCCTCAGCTCCTAATAAGTACACACAGCGTCTCGGGTGTTCAAATGTTTCTAAATCGGTAGCGCGTTCATCAAGTTCAACGCCTACTAAGCGAGCGCCTTTGGGTAAGTTGTTGTAGAAATCTTCAAAATTTTCGTAATGAAAATAGGGCAAAGATTTTACAGCATTGTGCGTATCACAAGCCTGCTTGGCATATCGATTTCCTATGGTAAAAATATAACTTGCACCCAAGTTTTGTGCGGTGCGCCACAATACACCAAGATTTTCGGGTGTTTTACCGTTTTGGATGCCAATGCCGAAATACTCTGTTACAAAATTGTCGTTCATGGGGCAAAAGTACAAAGTGTTGTGCGGTTAGCCAAGTTTTTAAACAGCTTCAAAAAGAAGATACTTCCAATTATTAATCTAAAATAGGTCCTGAAACCAGCTCCCTAGCCCCGATAGAAATGGAAATCCTTATTGTTTTTGCTTGCAAAAAACAATAAGATTGTAATGAATAGCGGGAAATAGCTCCTGATTACCCAAATTGTTACAAGGACTTTTCAAACAAATCATTTATATTTGCAGTTCAGTCACGAGACATTTTTTAATATCAACAATTCACATAAAATGAGACATACAAAAGTTAAAGACTTACTAAACAGTACAACGACACTTCATGAAGTAAATGCAAAAGGATGGGTGAGAACTTTTAGAAACAATCAATTTATCGCGTTGAATGATGGTTCAACTATCAATAATATTCAATGCGTGGTGGATTTTGAAAATACGCCAGACGAAACTTTAAGAAGAATCACGACGGGTGCAGCGGTATCCGTAACTGGAACTTTGGTAGAAAGCAAAGGGGCTGGTCAAAAATTTGAAATTCAGGTTACAAAATTGGAGATTTTAGGAGACTCTGATGCTGAGAAATTCCCAATGCAACCAAAGAAACACTCGCTAGAGTTTTTGCGTGAAAATGCTCATTTACGCGTGCGTACTAATGCTTTTGGAGCTATTATGAGAGTACGCTCAGTATTATCATTTGCAGTTCATAGCTATTTTCAAGAGAAAGGTTTTGTATATGTCAATACGCCTATTATCACAGGATCTGATGCTGAAGGTGCTGGTGAGATGTTTAAAGTTACTGCTTTATCGTTTGACAATACACCACGTACAGAAGACGGAAAAGTAAATTATAAAGAAGATTTCTTTGGAAAAGAAACCAACTTGACAGTTTCTGGACAATTAGAAGGAGAAACTTTTGCTATGGCTTTGGGTCAGATTTATACTTTCGGACCAACATTTAGAGCCGAAAACTCAAATACTTCTCGCCACCTTGCTGAGTTTTGGATGATTGAGCCAGAAGTTGCCTTCAATGATTTGAATGACAACATGGACTTAGCTGAAGATTTTATTCAGTACGTTATAAAATATGCATTGGACAAATGTTCGGAGGATTTGAAATTTTTAGAAGGAAGACTTTTAGAAGAAGAAAAATCAAAACCACAAGCAGAACGCAGTGAAATGGCTTTGCTAGACAAATTGAATTTTGTTTTAGAGAACAATTTCAAACGCGTTTCGTATACGGAAGCTATTGATATTTTAAGAGATTCTACACCAAACAAAAAGAAAAAATTCAACTATATCATTAACGAATGGGGTGCTGATTTACAAAGTGAACACGAGCGTTACTTGGTGGAGAAACACTTTAAATGTCCGGTAATTTTGTTTGATTATCCAGCCAATATCAAAGCGTTTTACATGCGTTTGAATGACAATACAGAACCTGGAAGAGAAACAGTTCGCGCTATGGATATCTTGTTCCCTGGAATTGGAGAAATAGTAGGAGGATCTCAGCGTGAGGAGCGTTTTGATGTTTTGGTTGAAAAAATGAAAGCCTTAGGAATTGATGAAGAAGAATTGTGGTGGTACTTAGATACACGAAGATTTGGATCAGCAGTTCACTCTGGTTTTGGACTTGGGTTTGAAAGATTGGTGTTATTTGTAACCGGAATGACTAACATTCGTGACGTAATTCCTTTCCCAAGAACACCAATGAATGCGGAATTCTAAAAAAAGTTTCAAGTTCAAGGTTTAAAGTTTCAAGTGCAACAACCTGAAACTTTAAACCTGAAACAAAAACAACAAAATATAAAATGCTAAAGCAATTCTTAAATTTAAAATTATCACAAAAATTATCTCCACAGCAAATCCAGCTGATGAAGTTAATTCAATTGCCTACGCAAGCTTTTGAACAACGTTTACTCGAAGAAATGAACGAGAATCCTGCACTGGAATCAGGGAAGGAAGAAGATGAATACGAAAAAGACGAGTTCGAAAACGAAGATTATGATGATTATGATGATGCCGAATCAGAGCGCATTGAAGCCGAAGATATCAATATAGATGAGTATTTAAGCAACGACGAAACACCTGATTATAAAACTCAGGCAAATAATTATAGTGACGATGATGACGAGCGAGAAACACCTTTTGCAGCGCCAGTAAGTTTTCATCAAGATTTAATCAATCAGTTGAACACCTTTATCTTGAATGATGAAGAGCGCGAAATTGCTGAATTTCTAGTAGGTAGTATTGACGATATGGGTTACATTCGTCGTAGCATTCCAGACATGGTTGATGATATGGCATTTACCCAAGGTATTTACACTAATGAAAAAATGGTGCAAAAAATGCTTCATGTAATTCACGAACTAGAACCAGCAGGTGTGGGTGCACAAGATTTGCAAGAATGTTTGCTGCTACAACTCAAGCACAAAACACCAACGGAATCGGTTGATTTGGCTATCGACATTATCGAAAATCAATTTGATGCTTTTACTAAAAAACATTACGATAAACTGCTTCAAAAGTACGGCGTATCGAATGAACAGTTGAAAAAAGCCATTCATGAAATTGAGAAACTAAATCCAAAACCAGGCAGTTCATTTACCGGAAACAATAAAGTAACCGAAAATGTAGTTCCTGATTTTGCTATTAGAATTATAGATGGCGAATTGGAATTGACTTTAAACGGTCGTAACGCACCATCGCTGCATGTTTCCAAAGATTATCAGGAAATGATGCAAACCTATAAGGATTCCCGCGATAAATCAGCGCAGCAAAAAGATGCAGTGCAGTTTATCAAACAAAAACTGGATTCGGCTAAATGGTTTATTGATGCCATCCGTCAGCGTCAGGAAACTTTATTTGTTACCATGAATGCGATTATGCATTACCAAGAAGAATTTTTCCTTGATGGCGATGAGACCAAGTTGAAACCGATGATTTTAAAAGACATTGCAGATATGGTAGGTCTTGATATCTCTACCATTTCACGTGTGGCCAATAGTAAATACGTAGAAACGCCCTACGGCACTAAATTGATTAAAGAATTCTTCTCAGAAGCTATGAAAAATGATCAGGGAGAAGATGTTTCGACATTGGAAATCAAGAAAATTCTGCAAAATACTATCGAGGAAGAAGACAAGAAAAAACCATTACCAGACGATCAACTGGCCGAAATTCTAAAAGAAAAAGGGTATCCAATTGCAAGAAGAACCATAGCAAAATACAGAGAACAACTGGATATTCCTGTGGCAAGAATGAGGAAGAAAATGTAAAATTTTGGTTAAAGAAAAAGAATAGGACAAATTTGTTTACGGGCAAGTTTGTCCTATTTGTTTTTTTAAAATATCATTAAAAGTGGGTATTGTGCAAGAAATTAAATTGGTTCAAATTGCAGGTGTTATAATACAAGAAGATTGTCTACGCACCTTTGTAAAGTGCCTAGTCTTAATTTCATTAAAAAAACTATATTTAAAATGAAAAACAACAATTATTATCTATTTATTTTATTACTCATAAGTATTTCATTCGTTGACTGCTATTCACAAGAAAGTGTGACTGTTTCTGGCGGTACTGCAACAGGAACTGGTGGAACTGCCAGTTACTCTATTGGGCAAACAACTTTTACAAGCCAAATAAATTCTGGCGGAATTGTCACTGCAGGAGTTCAACAACCTTATGAAATTGTAACGCTGGGTAACAATGATTTTGCAGAAATTAACCTTGTCATGTCTGCATATCCGAACCCAACTATAGATGTTCTTAATCTTGTAGTGAGCGATGAAAAATGGAACGGAATGTCCTATCAGCTTTTTGATCTTAATGGCAAAACATTATCAAAACTTCAAAAAATGATAACTTCTGAAACAAGCGTATCGATGCGAGAATTACAAAGCGGCATTTACTTTCTTACCATAACAAATGGTTCTAAAAAAATAAAAACTTTTAAAATCATTAAAAAATAATACTTAAATAACAATTAACAAAATGAAAAAAACTACCCTTATTGTACTATTATTATCTACTTTCAGTATACTTTTTGCGCAAGCTCCTCAAAAAATGAGTTACCAATCGGTAATTCGTAAAACCGATGGAACACTTGTAGTTAATACAGTGGTTGGTTTGAAAATCAGTATATTGCAAGGTTCTGAAAACGGAACAGCAACGTATGTAGAAACGCAGACGGTGACTACAAATGCCAACGGTTTAGCAACTTTAGCCATTGGAGGCGGAACAGCCGTGACAGGAACTTTTGCAGGAATAAATTGGGGAACAGGTACTTATTTTATAAAAACCGAAACCGATCCTACTGGTGGAACAAATTATACTATTAGTGGCACGAGTCAATTATTGAGTGTACCGTATGCACTATATGCCGGAAATAGTCAAAACAAGGGAAAAACGTCTATCGTAATAACTGGAAATATTACAAATGAACAAGCGGCAATACAAATTGCAGCTGAATTTGGGCCGTATACCGAAAATGTTTACATACGTAATACAACAGGATTGACTACTGTGGATTTAAGCGCTATTACAAGTTTAATTAATTTAAGCATATCTGAAAACGCTAATTTGACAAGCATTAACTTGAGTGGTCTTACAGCAATTTATGAAGTCTGTTATATTGAAGACAACGAAGCTTTAAATGTCCTTTCATTTCCAGTATTAAAGATAACACCCTCAAATGGTGAATTTTCAATTGATGAAAACCCAGTGTTGACTTCAATATTATTTCCGGTCTTAACCACTATCTCAGAAATTAATATTAGTGAAAACCCAATAATAACTTCAATTAGTTTTCCTATGCTCGCAAATGTTAAAAATCAATTAGCCATTGATGGTAATTTATCATTAACATCTATTGGATTACCCTTGTTGTCTAATTGTGGCTCTATTTACTTTAGTGGAAATGCATTACCAAGTTCGCAAATAAATACACTATTAAACAAATTGTTGACCGTAACTCCGTCATCAAGAAAATATGTATCATTAAGTGATCAAAAACCACCTGCACCTCCAACTGGTCAAGGACTTATAGACAAACAAACTTTGATTAATGCAGGAAATACTGTTTCTACTGATTAATTGTTTCTGATTTTTTAAATCTATTGCCCCTTTTTGATCCAATGAAAAAAGGGGTTGTTTTTTTAGTAACTTTGACAAAAATCAATCATCATGATAACAGACATAAACCAATTAGATTTAAATAAAACGTATTCCTATGCGGATTATTTAACCTGGCAGTTTCAAGAAAAACTAGAATTGATAAAAGGAAAGATATTTAAGATGAGTCCAGCACCAAGTACTACTCATCAAAGAATATCTATGGAATTAGCAGGTATGCTTTATATTTTTTTCAAACCACATCCTTGCAATCTTTTCGCTGCTCCATTTGATGTTCGACTGATGGATAAGAAAAATCGAGATTAGATCAAGAAATTTATACCGTTGTACAACCTGATTTGTGTGTTATTTGTGATGATGCCAAAATTGACGAACGTGGTGCTATTGGTGCTCCTGACTTGGTTATAGAAATTCTTTCACCTGGGAATTCTAACAAAGAGATGAAATATAAATTTGATTTATATGAAGAAGCTGGAGTTCTTGAATATTGGATTGTAAACCCAGCAGACAAAACGGTTTTTATTTATGTATTAAAAGAGAATGAATTCATAGGAATGCATCCTTTAATTGAAGAAGATAATATTCAAAGTAAATTATTTCCTGAATTGGATTTTAAATTAGAATCTATTTTTAACTAAAACAGAAACCCTTTCAAAATTTTGAAAGGGTTTGTTTTTTTTAACCTGGTATCAGTTCCCTCTCCCTCGGAGAGTCCCGAAACGTCAGGAAGGGAGAGGATTTTATTTTTTCTCTTGATCTTTCCGCATCGCATGATAATAAGCAGCGCGGCTCAATGGTTCGTATTCTTCGGTTTCGCCAAGCATAACCAGTTTGTCATTATCGGTTTTACGAAAACTGTAGTTGGCAAGATTTCCAGTTCTGGTGCATACCGCATGCACTTTCGTTACATACTCAGCAGTTGCCATTAAGGCAGGCATAGGTCCAAAGGGATTTCCTTTAAAATCCATGTCCAATCCTGCAACAATCACTCTGACTCCTTGATTAGCAAGATCATTACAAATCTTTACAATTTCATCATCAAAAAACTGTGCTTCGTCAATGCCCACAACATCACAGCCTTGTGCCAAAATTGCGATATTTGCTGCTGCAGGAACGGGTGTAGAGCGAATTTCATTGGCATCATGTGAAACTACCATTTCCTCGTCATAGCGCGTGTCTATTGATGGTTTGAAGATTTCTACTTTTTGCTTGGCAAACTGCGCTCTTTTCAAACGACGGATTAACTCTTCGGTTTTACCCGAAAACATGGAGCCACAAATGACTTCGATCCAACCAAATTGTTCTTTGTGATTTACTGTATTTTCGAGAAACATTTTGTTTTTTTCTGACTTAAAAAATGAATAGTTTTTATTACTTTGTAATAGAATTTTAGAC
>NZ_MTCA01000083.1:0-12234 GCF_002150205.1 Flavobacterium sp. FPG59
AATCATGAGAAAAATAACTACTTTACTATGTGTATTCTGCTGCTGTATAGCGTTTAGCCAAGAAAAAGAAGTACCAACCTTCAAGAAAAATGAAATTAAAGGAAATGCCTTATTCCTAGTTTTAGGTGCCGTAGAGATTACTTACGAGAGACTTATTACAGAGGATAGCGGTGTAGGAGCAACCGTTTTCTTTGTTGCCGAAGATGAATTTGATAGCAATTTTATCTTCACTCCTTACTACCGTGCTTATTTTGGAAAAAAACCAGCTGCTGGATTTTTTGTAGAAGGTTTTAGTATGATAAGTACTGGTATTAGTAATAAAATGTACTATTACGACAATAATGGAAATTTAACTAATATTGATGAAGATCGCTATACTGATTTTGCTCTTGGTTTTGGACTTGGGTCAAAGTGGGTGCACAAACGTGGATTTGTCTTTGAAATCAATGCGGGAATAGGTCGAAATTTACTAAGTACCAATAGCCCAGAGGTTGTTCCGCGTGGTGGTATAACACTAGGGTACCGTTTCTAAACAAAAAAGCTTCTCAATTGAGAAGCTTTTTTGTTGCTATAATTATCATGTATTACATTTTCATCAACCAATTTTTCATTGAAACTTCATTTTCAATAATGGCTTTTAAATCCGCAATAGCTACACGATCTTGTTTCATACTATCTCTATGACGTATAGTTACCGTTTGATCTTCAAGAGTTTGATGATCTACAGTGATACAGAAAGGCGTTCCTAAGGCATCTTGCCTTCTATAACGTCTCCCTACCGCATCTTTTTCATCATACGATACACTGAAATCCCATTTCAAATCATCAATAATTTGCCTAGCAATTTCTGGCAATCCGTCTTTTTTAACTAATGGTAAAATAGCTGCTTTAGTTGGAGCAAGTACTGAAGGTAATTTCAGCACTGTTCTAGTAGATCCATCTTCAAGCGTTTCTTCTTTTAAGGAAGTAGCAAAAACCGCCAAGAACATTCTGTCTAAACCAACTGAGGTTTCTACCACATAAGGCACATAATTCTGGTTCAATTCAGCATCAAAATACTGTAATTTTCTACCTGAAAATTCTTCATGTGCTTTCAAATCGAAATCAGTTCTAGAGTGAATTCCTTCTAATTCTTTGAATCCAAAAGGAAAATCAAATTCTATATCAGCAGCAGCATTAGCGTAATGTGCTAGTTTTTCGTGATCGTGAAAGCGGTATCTTTCTTTCCCTAAACCTAGAGATAAATGCCATTTTAGCCGGGCTTCTTTCCAAAACTCATAATGCTTCATTTCTTCGCCTGGACGTACAAAAAATTGCATCTCCATTTGTTCAAACTCACGCATACGGAAAATAAATTGTCTCGCTACGATTTCGTTTCTAAACGCTTTACCGGTTTGTGCAATTCCAAAAGGAACTTTCATTCGTCCAGATTTTTGCACATTTAAGAAGTTTACAAAAATACCTTGAGCAGTTTCTGGACGCAAGTATAAATCCATTGCCGTATCTGCTGAGGCTCCTAATTTAGTACCAAACATCAAGTTGAATTGACGCACTTCAGTCCAATTACGAGAACCAGACTCTGGACAGGCAATTTCTAACTCTTCTATCAAAGCTTTGACATCCTCAAGATCTCCGTTGCCTAATGAGCGACCCATTCTTTCTAGAATTTCTCTCTCTTTTGCTAGATATTCAACCACTCTCGCATTGGTTGTAATGAATTCTTGCTCATTGAAAGCATCTCCAAAACGAACTTTTGCTTTTTCGATTTCTTTTTTTGCCTTTACATTTAATTTTTCGGCATAATCCTCTATTAAAACATCGGCTCTGTATCTTCTTTTTGAATCTTTGTTGTCTATCAACGGGTCATTAAAAGCATCAACGTGACCTGAGGCTTTCCAGGTAGTAGGATGCATCAATATTGCAGCATCAAGGCCTACAATATTTTCGTTCATTTGCACCATTGCTTTCCACCAGTACTCGCGAATGTTCTTTTTTAATTCCACTCCGTTTTGTGCATAATCATAGACTGCACTTAAACCATCGTAAATTTCGCTTGACGGAAAAATAAATCCGTACTCTTTTGCATGCGAAACTACATTCTTAAATAAATCTTCTTGTTTTGCCATAGTATTGCAAAAATATAAAAAGTGAACATAAAAAAAAGAAAATTATGTATCAATGGAGCATTGATTTGTTTATTTTTATCAATAAATACCTGATTCTATGTTTGAAAGCTTTATAAATCTCTTTTTTCCAAAAGTTTGTTCAGGGTGCAATTCTTTTTTGGTTGCCAATGAATTAGTGATTTGTACCCTTTGCAGACACAACATTCCCTTGACCAATCATCATTTGATGGAAAACAATGAAGCGTTCAAGAAATTCTATGGACGAATTCCTGTAATTCATGCATCAGCTTTATTTTATTTTAGAAAAAAAGGAATTGTCCAGCAAGTCATTCACAACTTGAAATACAAGGGTCATGAAAAAGTAGGAACACTTATTGGGGATTGGTATGCTCATGAATTAAAAAAAGTTGAAGCTCTACAAGATGTAGATGCCATAATTCCGGTTCCTTTACACCCAAAGAAGCTTCGAGAAAGAGGTTATAATCAAGTTACTACTTTTGGGAAAGCACTTTCATCAAACTTAAAAATTAGTTACAACGATACTATTTTACACAGAAATATATACTCAAAAACACAATCAAAGAAAAATCTACTAGGCCGTACTGAGGGAATAGAAAGCGTTTTTGATGTTGTATTTGATGAAAAAGATCATAACAAACATTTTCTTATTGTAGATGATGTAATTACAACTGGAGCCACACTTGAGGCATGTTCTAGAGCTTTATTGAAAATCCCTGGAGCAAAGATAAGTATTGTTTGTATGGCTATGGCACAATCTTAAAAAGGTACATTATTGGTTTACATAGGTATTAAAAAACCCACATTCGGCAATTACATCTTTGTAATATTGTGTGTTTGCGTATTCCTTTTTTAATTTTTGAAAGCCATCCCATGCTTTAAAATTAACGTTATCGCTCTCTACTTGCCACCAGTTTGAGTTAGCATTGTATTTTTGATTGTAAAATTCGTTTCGCTCACATTTAGCCAGCATGTATTGACATTTTGCTTTTTGCTCTTGGGTTTTAGCCGCTGTAAATGCTATTTGATAATACTTTTTTGCCTGATTACAGTTTGTAATCATTGCTTTGACTTTATCCCTAAAAAAATAAGGACTAGAACCAAATCCTACAATTTCACTTTCATAAAACAACCTCGCATTACCATAGTGTGTAATATTGTAAAATCCATTTGCAACTAATAACGCATTAGTATAAACATCTTGCTTACTGTTGATGTTGTCTTGCATGATTTTCATAGTGTTTAGAAAATCTAGTAAGGTATATTTCTTTTTTTGATATGCTGCATGATCACAATCATGACAATCCTTGATAGACCCATTAAAAGGATTTCCTAACAATACACTGTTTTGTATCTCTCCAGATTGTTTCATGACATTTAAGGCTTGCACAATCTTATCGTCATAAGTGCACACAACTGCTTCATAAGCGTTAATATCCATGAGGTTGTAATCATAATGTTTTACAGCTACCTCTTCCAGAGGCGATTTATTTTTTTTAAGCAAAAACGTTTTCATTTCAGTTACGTTTGCTGGAGAGTCATAAAACGTATCCTTTTTTAAAAACAATTCAGCCATTATAGCGTTTTTTTGAGATTTAAAGACTGTTGATAAGTAATTTTTACTCCATTCTCTTGCATTTTGATAGCGCAAGTATTCTATTTTTTCTTTATCCAATTCAAAATACAACCACTTTAAATCACTCAAAATGGTGTTGTAATTTTTATCAGTAATGACCTCTATTTTGCTTAAATTAGTAACAAAACGCAACAGGCGGAGTTGACTTACCGCTAATTTGGTTTTGGGCATCGTTTTTTCGGCCTTATCAAAATTTGATGATGCATTATTAAAGTTTCCATTTAAAGTTTCAAGATATCCTGCAGCTAAATGCCACAAATGAGGCTGTTTTGTTTTACCAGATTTAGCAATTTTTACTACTAGATTTAATGCGCTAGGAGAAACACTGTCCTGTGTTCTTTTTTTAAACTGTGCTACCGTACTATTTTTAAATGATTTATCAATTTTATTCTCTTGATTGTTGATTAATCTAGTTAATAAAAAACCCAGATGTTCACTGTCTGGCTTTAGATTATAAATGGTCTCAATGGCTTTTTCTTCATCACCATAGTAGCCTTGAATAGCCCAAAGGGCTGCTTTCTCTTGATTATTTTTAGCCATTTTTAAAGACTCGGTCCAATCAAGTTGCTCTTGAGGATGAAAACAGTATGCTGATACAATACGCAAACGAGGACAATGATCAAAAACTTGACTGTACAAATAATTAGATTCGGCATAATTTTTATTGCGATAATTCATGCCCGCTAGGTACGAAAGTGATCTGTAGTAAAGCGTATTTTTTGGCACAACATCTTTAGTTTTCTCAAAAAAAGAAAATGCACTTTTTTGATCGTCAATATAAAAATAGGCTTTCATTAATTGAAACCAATATCTGTTTTTTAGGAATGAATCGGTGCTTGTATTGTATTTTTTTTCTAATGCTAAGACCCATTTGGCATCAATAGGAATAACTGTATTGAGCTTGTCATAACTCCAATAATCATAAGTAACAGAGGCAACTTCAATAGCTTTAGCATAATGCAAAAAAGTAATAAAGTCTTTTGTTTTTTGATCATTCAATTTAAGTTTGCTTGACCATTTTTGAACACTTTTATTTGTTTTTTTAGAACTAAAAAAAGTAAAAAGTTCTTTTACATCAACAGCACTGGAATCTATGAGAAAAAATTTAACCTGATCTGGATTTACGCTCCCTTTGAGGTACAAACTCCAGTCTGAAACAATTTCATCATTAAACCGCATACTATGTTCTGTATCAAAACCACGTTCATAAAAAACGTCAGTTGATAAAAAAAGTGGTGTATAAGAAGCATCTACAAATGTTTCGGGAGCAAAATTAGAATCAAAAAACCAGCCCCAATCATCACCACCTCCGCAAGCATAAATTATAGAATATACGGATAATGTAATGGCACTAAAAACGAGCCACAGCTTGTTTAAAAATGTTTTTTTCATAATGAGATAGGTTTATTTCGTCAAGATCATAAAAAATTATTTCTTCGGGATACGTATTCATGTGTGATTCTAAATCAGCACTCATGTCTTTAATTTGTTGTGCGGTGACACGTTCTATTTTCAATACATCATTGCGCTTATAAAACGTCCCTCCCTTATAATTTGAATTGTTAGCCACAAAAAACAAATTCATTTTAGCAGTAAAATTAGTGTCTTTTTCTAAGCTTTTGTAATCTATTTTAGGCTTTAAGCCAATGACTTTTTGATCTCTAATATGAACAGCCCAAGAATAAATAGGCAAAGCAAGGTTTAATTTTAATGGATACTTTTCTAAACTAGGTAGATATTTGCTGGCTATTTTACGATCATAAATAGAATTTAAGGAATCTGGGGCTATTTTACCCATATTGTAATACATTAAAACGCCACAATCTACAGCCGGAATCTTGGCTTTATTAAAATACTTTATTTGGTGGAGACGTATTGTAGCCGAAAGTTTTTTTCTAGAAATGGATTTAAAAACTTCAATAAATTTCATGTATTTATCTTTACTCTCCAGAGTCCAGTCACAATCAATTTGGATTTCATGACATGAAATCTGGTTAGTAGCATTAATTTTATTTACAAAATCAAAAATTTTTCTTGCTAAAAGCGCTACATCAAGGGACTGATTAAGCATCACCTTATTCTTAATGTAAACAACAGGCACCACAGTTAAAGCATTTATTTTTTCTTTAAAATGTATGGGTGCAAGCGGAAAGGGTTGGTTATTTTTATCAATATCAACATCAAAATACCGAATATAGATTTTCTTAACGTCATTTTCTTTTAAAACCTCCCTTTCTCCAGGAGATAATTTAAATACTGTTTTCCAATAATAAAATGCAATCTCAGGTTCTTTGTGTGAATTACAAGAAACTAAAAAACATAAAGCAAGTACAGCAAATAAGATTTTCTTCACAACAAATCACGTTTAAAAACTTTAAAACTACAAAATAATATACTTGGACACTCTTTTTCTACTTCAAAATTGAATATATAAGACTACTGAGCGTTATATAATTGGTTTAAATTTTTGGCTTATTTAGGAGTGCTACGCCTAAGACAAAGCACGCAATCAGTTGATATACAAATTACTTATACCTCAATATCCCGAGCAATAGGATAATTTAATGAAATTATAACGAAATAGAATTTCCGTTTCCAAACTTTAATGTTTAAATTTGAATAATATATTAATTCACTTATAAAACAATTATATCATGGCTTTTGAATTACCACAATTACCTTATGCATACGATGCATTAGAACCACATATTGATGCTCGTACAATGGAAATCCACCATTCTAAGCACCACAATGCTTACACAACCAATTTGAATGCTGCAATTGCAGGAACAGATATGGAAGGTAAAACCATCGAAAATATTTTAATAAACCTAGATTTAAAAAACGCTGCAGTACGCAATAACGGTGGGGGTTTTTACAACCATAACTTATTTTGGACGGTAATGACACCAAATGGTGGTGGCTTACCAACAGGAGATTTACTTGCTGCTATAGAAAGTGCTTTTGGAACTTTTGAAGAGTTCAAAGCTAGTTTTAGTAAAGCGGGTGCTACACAATTTGGATCAGGATGGGCTTGGCTTTGTGTACAAAAAGGAGGGAAACTTGAGGTTTGCGGTACGCCAAATCAAGATAATCCATTAATGCCAGGAGTAGGTTGTGGCGGAACTCCTATTTTGGCTATGGACGTTTGGGAGCATGCTTACTACTTAAACTACCAAAACAGAAGACCTGATTATATTGAAGCATTTTTCAACGTAATCAACTGGACTGAAGTTTCCAGAAGATATGCTTTAGAGAAATAATCTTTTAAGAGAATAGAATAAAAAACATAGAGAATAGACAAATGACTGAAAGGTTGTTTGTCTATTTTTTTTATTCTCAAAATTAACTTTCTATTCTCAAAATTTTATTCTAACAGAAAAAGACGAGCCAAATAACCTAATTTGCTCGTCTTTTCTCTATATTCTCTGCTCTTTCTTCTTTCCTGACTTTATTCCAATAAAAAAGGTGGAATTGCTTCCACCCTTTTTGCCCCAAATCTACCATAAATTTAACCTACTAATATTATGGTGATATAAATATATATATTTTATATTATTTCGTCAAATAAATTAGACGAACAACTCATAAAATCGATTAAAACCTCTTTTAGTCTTGTTTTTAATATGCTCGTGCGTCTTTACCTTCATAAAAGTTCATAAAAGCGCGGTTCACAACCCTATTTCCTCCTGGAGTTGGATAATCTCCAGTAAAGTACCAATCCCCCAAATTTTTTGGACAAGCAGTATGTAAATCTTCAACGGTTTGAAAAATAATTTTCACTTCGGCTTTAATTTCTGGTGAACTTAACATTTCAGCAATTTTATCTGAAATCTCCTGAGCTTCAAAAGGAGCATAAACAGCCGTTACATAATTCACAACATCATTGTCTTTATAATTTTCTTGCGCTTTACATTTAGCATACACTTCATCTACAATATGATATAGATTTCTTTCTTTAAGCAATTCAAGAGCAGCTCTAAAAGCCACTAATCCCTCTAGTTTTGCCATATCAATACCGTAACAATCAGGATAACGAATTTGCGGAGCCGATGAAACAATTACAATTCGTTTTGGATTCAAACGATCCATCATTTTGATGATACTCATTTTTAAAGTAGTCCCTCTTACAATACTATCGTCAATAATAACTAAATTATCAGTTGGCTTGATTACACCATACGTTACATCATAAACGTGGGCAACTAAGTCATCCCTACTACTATCCTCAGTAATAAAAGTTCTTAATTTTGCATCCTTTATTGCCACTTTCTCTGTACGAATTTTAACCGAAAGCAACTCTTGCAACGTTTCCTTAGTTAAGGTATTTCTATTTTCTAGGATGAAATTATTTTTTCTTTGATTTAAGAAATCTTGAGCGGCCTCAACTAATCCGTAAAATGAGGTTTCAGCCGTATTAGGTATATAAGAGAAAACGGTATTGTCAGTATCCTCATCTATGGATTTTAAAACTGCTGGCAAGATTAATCTTCCTAGAGTTTTTCTTTCTTGATAAATTTCGGCATCGCTACCTCTTGAAAAATAAATGCGCTCAAAAGAACATGCTTTTTTAACCGTTGGAGGCAAAATTTCTTTCATAGAAATCGTACCATTTTTTTTGATAATTAATGCATTTCCTGGTTCAATTTCTTGCACCGATTCAAAAGGAACATTAAACACGGTCTGAATCACTGGCCGTTCTGATGCTACTACCACAATTTCATCATCTTGATAAAAATATGCAGGTCTAATTCCGGCAGGATCTCTAAAAACAAAAGAATCACCGTGACCTAAAAGTCCAGCCATGGCGTATCCCCCATCTAGATTTTTAGCTGCGCGTGCTAAAATCTTAGCTACATCTAATCGTTCCGCAATTACAGGTGATGCCTCTCTCTTACTCAATCCTTCGTTTTTGCAATCTTGGTACAAATCTGTAACTGCATTATCTAGAAAATGACCTATTTTTTCCATTACGGTCACAGTATCAGCCATTTCTTTTGGATGCTGTCCTAGATCTATTAAATTTTGAAAAAGCTCTTTAACATTTGTCATATTAAAGTTTCCTGCTAAGATCAAGTTACGGTGCATCCAGTTATTCTGACGTAAAAATGGGTGAACACTTTCGATACTATTTTTACCAAAAGTTCCATAACGCACATGTCCCAAGAACAATTCACCAAGGTACGGTAACTTTTGTTTTTGTAAAGCCACATCATCAGCATACTCAGGGTGTGCTGCCATTTCTTCGTTTATTCTGTCGTTTATTTGTGCAAAGACATCTTGTATAGGCTGTGCATGATTTGATCGTACACGGCTGATGTACCGTTCACCAGGTTCTACATCTAGTTTAATACTTGCAAAACCAGCACCATCTTGACCTCGGTTGTGTTGCTTTTCCATCAAAAGATACATTTTCTGGATTCCGTAAAATGCGGTTCCATATTTCTCTTTGTAATATTCAAGCGGTTTTAATAATCGTATTAAAGCTATTCCACATTCATGTTGTAAAGCATCGCTCATTGTAGTGTAATTTGTTGTGTTGTTGTGTTATTCTAAAAAAAATAGTAGGTAATTTTTACTTTTAACACGGTAATACTTAAGATTTTAGACTACCGTTTTTAAACAAAAAAACCCCGTTTCCGAGGTTTTAAGATATTATAATTCTATGTCAAATTGTGTTAGCGATTTGAATTGTTTTAATCGAGACACTACTTCAGCTTTTTCTAAAGTAAGCATTCTCTCGGTACCAAATTTTTCTACACAAAAAGAAGCTAAGTTAGAACCTTGAATGATAGCGTTTTTCATATTCTCAAAAGAGATGTTTTCGCTTTGAGTCAAGTAACCTGCAAATCCTCCTGCAAAAGTATCTCCTGCCCCTGTTGGGTCAAACACTTCTTCTAATGGTAATGCTGGAGCAAAGAAAACTTCCTTATCATGAAAAAGAAGTGCGCCATGCTCTCCTTTTTTAATTACCACATATTTAGGACCCATGGTGTGAATTTTGGCAGCAGCCTTAACAAGAGAATATTCTCCAGAAAGTTGTCTAGCCTCTTCATCATTGATAGTGATTACATCAACGCGTTTGATTACGTCTAACAATTCAGGTAATGCACAATCCATCCAAAAATTCATCGTGTCTAGCACTACTAATTTAGGTTGAGTTTCCATTTGATCTAAAACACTGCTTTGTACTAATGGATGTAAGTTCCCTAGCATTACAATCTCAGCATTTTTATAATCTTGTGGTACTTTTGGTTGAAAATCAGCCAAAACATTTAATTGTGTATCTAGTGTATCTCTTGAGTTTAAGTCATTGTGGTAACGACCACTCCAGAAGAAGGTTTTACCACCTTGTACTACTTCTAGTCCAGAGATATCAATGTTTCTTGAAGTTAATAAATCTAAATATTCTTGAGGAAAATCATCTCCAACTACAGAAACAATGGCTGATTGCACATTAAAAAAAGAAGCAGACAAACCAATATATGTTCCTGCACCACCTAAAATTTTGTCCGTTTTCCCAAATGGAGTTTCAATTGCGTCAAAAGCTACTGTTCCAACAATCAATAATTTATTCATTATATACGTTTCAAATTAAGGGGCAAAGATAGTTTATAAGTTGTAAAGTTGCAAAGCTTTTAAATCTCAAAGTTTACTTAAAATATTGGCTTTAATTCTATTTTTAAAAGGTTTGTAAATGGAATATCTAAAACTTCTATTTTGATAAATTAGCTTAAATCTGCCTTCCTTTTTTAACTAAATTTGTTTACCAATAATTTTATAAAATGAAAATAAAATCAAGTTTCTTTGTTTCAATCTGTTTGCTGCTCTCATGCGAAAGCAAGAAGCCAAACTTTTCTAAAGAAATTATTAAAAATTTTAGTGAACTTAGCGAGGTTAACGACACTCTTGTTAAAGCACCTCCGCCTACAACATATCAAATTGATCTGTTTGTTAAGACTAGTGATAAAGAAATACTTTTAAGCAGCGTTAGTGAGTTATTATTTCTTTATAAAAACCATTACTATTTAAAATTTGATTCTTTTTCAAAATTTTTAAATGCTGTATTAAATCAAGACTATATTTTAGACAGTAAAGTACACAACAAAAGAACTTATTTAGAAAGCTTTAAAGTTAACCCAAATATTGAAAAAGATTTCAACCGCATAGGTATTGAGATGTTTTTAAGAAAGTATTCAAAGACAACAGCTTCAAAAAGAGTAGCTATCAAACGCGAAATTATAAAAGAAGGAGAATACTCAACTATAGCATACATTTTATTCAAAAACGGCTATGATTTAAGTTCAGATTGTTATTTAGGTATAGATTACATTCGAAAAAGAAAAGAATCTTTTAAATAATTACAACAATTTAGCTTCCTCTTTTTCATAAAAAGCATCCACAGAAAGTTGTTTTTGCATAGATGCCATAACGGCTAATTCATCACACCTTTCGTTTTGAACATGATTATTATGCCCTTTAATCCATTTAAAATCGACTTTGTGTTTGCGGTATACTAGTAAAAACCGTTTCCACAAATCGGCATTTTTTCTGTCAACGAAACCTTTTTTTTCCCAGCCTAAAACCCATTTTTTTTCTACAGAATCTACTACATATTTAGAATCCGAAACTACTAAAACTTTGGTATTAGGGTTTTTCAACTTTTCAAGTCCAACAATTACTGCTAATAATTCCATTCTATTATTGGTCGTCCTACGGAACCCTTCATAAAATTCTTTTTTATACGGTTTTCCTACCCATTCCATGACTACACCATACCCTCCATTTCCTGGGTTTCCCTTGGCAGCACCATCTGTATATATATGTACATCGTGTCCCATCACAATTATATACTTTGGTTTAAAATACGCTCTATAATAATTGGGAAAAACTCTTGCTCTAGTTCATGTATCTTTTCGGCTATTGTTGCAACAGTATCTACTGCTGATAATGCAACACTTTGCTGTGCAATTATAGCGCCTTCATCGTAATTCTCATTCACATAGTGTATCGTGATTCCCGTTTCTAATTCCTTATTATTAAGAACTGCTTGATGTACATGCATCCCATACATTCCTTTTCCACCATATTTAGGTAATAATGCGGGATGAATGTTTATGATTTTATTAGGGTAGACATTAATAATATTTGAAGGGAATTGGAGTAAAAAACCAGCTAAAACAATCAAATCTGGTTGAAGAGCCTGAACTTTTTGTAGTACTTCGTTTTCAAATAATTGTGTTTTGGTAAAAATCTCTATTGGTAAATTGTATTTTTGAACTCTCGTAATCACACCTGCTTTAGGATTATTTGTAAAAACTGCAACAACAGCTGCTGAGCTTGTTTTTTTGAAATATTGGATAATATTTTCAGCATTTGTACCCGATCCGGAGGCAAAAATCACGATTTTTTTCATAATTACATTCTATTTGAAGCCACAAAAAAAAGCATAAT
>NZ_MTCA01000059.1:0-16584 GCF_002150205.1 Flavobacterium sp. FPG59
CGCAAAAAATATTAAAATCATATATGTCACGAATAATTTTTGTAGCTTTTAAATATTCTGGAAGAGTACCTTTTGTAATTCCTTTAAGACAAAGAGTGAATACTTCTGTTTTGTCATATCCATATCCAATTTCAAAAGGAACCCATGTTGAGTATAAAGTATTAGGTGAAACCAAAACAATCATATGCGAACTGTTATTAATTCCCATTTTTATAGAATTAGTAACACCTACAGCGTTATTGGTTTGATGGTGAATTTTTAAATCTTTATCATATTCATCAAAATATACATCAATACCAGCCTTAATTAAATAGTCGGCAATTTTTTTAGCTTCTTCTTTATCTTTTTTCTGATGTGAAAGGAATACACATTTTACTCCTTGTTTAAGAAAGTCTAAACGGCTA
The DNA here is from genome assembly GCF_002150205.1 of Flavobacterium sp. FPG59. NCBI lineage: Bacteria > Pseudomonadati > Bacteroidota > Flavobacteriia > Flavobacteriales > Flavobacteriaceae > Flavobacterium > Flavobacterium sp. FPG59. The sequence continues at coordinate 405 of NZ_MTCA01000059.1, forward strand.
GTAAATTTGGTTGGCCAATAATATCGATTCAGTGCCATTTTTTTCAATAATTATTTATACATATGGTTGGTAAGGCTTTCATATAACTTGTATATATGTCTGACAAAATCAGACATATCACACCTAAATAAGGTAGCTTTGTCTGACAAGAGTCAGGTTTTATTTAATTTCAAATATAGAATATTTATTTTACAAATCATCAAACGGATTTTTATTTTGTTGTGTACTTTTCTTATGTATCTGCTTTTTAATCAGGAATCGTGAAGTAATATTTTTTTATAAATTAGGAATTATTTACTTGTTTTAAGGAACGTTGTCTTTATATATTGTCTCTTCAGTTATGAGTAATGTAAGTATAGCCCTGACAGTAGCGTAAAGCCTATGCAGGTTGAAAACCACTTTTTATGGCGCTGGCAGAGCGACCGCAGGAAGCTCCTGAAAGTGCCTAGAAAAAGGGTTTGAAACCAAATAGCTTGCAGCGTATGGCGGGAATAGCTCCCGAAAAAATAGCATAAAAAAACTCCACTACTTGCGCAGTGGAGTTTTATGAATCTTGAAATAAAAGGTTTTAGTTCACTAATACCCATTGTCCTGAGGCGATTAGGCTTTCGGCTTTTTTGTATTTCATTTCTTGTGTTTGACCGTTGGCCACGTTTTGAATGGTTACGTTGTCATTGCGATTGATTTTTGGCATGTCGCGAGTGATGGTCTCTGTAACTTGACGTTGCTGTGTTTGTATGGCTTCTTGATTTGCACTTTCGCTGCTTACAATTTCATCTTTTGAAGTGGTGTAATCCTCAACGGGAGTTACATCAATGGCTTCTTGAATGCGTTGGTTTTCTTGAGCAGGCAAATCTCCTTTGAACAAGAATGAAATCACTTCTTTGTTTACATTATCTATCATGGCTCTAAACAAGTTGAAGGCCTCTAGTTTGTAAATTAGCAACGGATCTTTTTGCTCGTGTACGGCTAGTTGAACAGATTGTTTTAGCTCGTCCATTTTGCGCAAGTGTTTTTTCCAAGCTTCGTCTACAATGGCTAGTGTGATGTTTTTCTCAAAATCAGCAACTAGTTGTGCTCCTTGAGACTCGTAAGCCATTTTTAAGTCGGTAACAACATTCAAAGATTTAATTCCGTCCGTAAATGGAACTACGATGCGCTCAAACTGATTGTTTTGATCTTCATAAACGCTTTTGATTATCGGGAATGCTTCACGGGCGCTACGAGCTGTTTTTTCAGTATAATAATCTAATGTTGCTTTGTATACTTTTCCGGTAAGATCCATTGGGTTCATTTTGGCGAACTCACTTTCGGTTACTGGAGATGTGATCGAGAAATAGCGTATTAATTCAAATTCAAAGTTCTTGAAATCATTTATTGCTTTGTTTTGCTCAATAATTACTTCGCAGGTATCATACAGCATGTTTGCAATATCCAGCTTTAAGCGTTCGCCAAACAAGGCGTGACGACGACGCTTGTAGACTACTTCACGCTGCGCATTCATTACATCATCATATTCTAACAAACGCTTACGTACTCCAAAGTTGTTTTCTTCTACTTTCTTTTGAGCGCGTTCTATAGATTTGGTCATCATAGAGTGCTGAATCACTTCGCCTTCTTGTAATCCCATACGGTCCATTACTTTGGCTACACGTTCAGAACCAAACAAACGCATTAAGTTGTCCTCAAGCGAAACATAAAACTGAGAACTTCCAGGATCACCTTGACGTCCTGCACGACCACGTAATTGACGGTCAACACGACGCGAGTCATGACGCTCTGTACCTACAATGGCAAGTCCGCCAGCAGCTTTTACTTCTGGAGATAATTTGATATCGGTACCACGACCAGCCATGTTTGTAGCAATGGTTACTACGCCTGGTTTTCCAGCTTCCTCCACAATTTGCGCTTCTTGTTTGTGCATTTTAGCATTCAATACATTGTGATTGATGCCACGCATTTTTAACATTCGGCTTAGTAATTCTGAAATTTCAACCGATGTTGTTCCAATAAGTACTGGTCTTCCAGCTTTAGACAATTCGGTTACATCTTCAATAACAGCGTTGAATTTTTCACGTGTTGTTTTGTAGATAAAATCTTCTTTGTCTTTTCTAGAAATACCTCTGTTAGTTGGGATTTCTACTACATCAAGCTTGTATATTTGCCACAATTCGCCAGCTTCTGTAACTGCAGTTCCAGTCATTCCGCCTAGCTTGTTGTACATTCTGAAATAGTTTTGCAAAGTAACCGTTGCAAAAGTTTGTGTAGCAGCCTCGATTTTTACATTTTCTTTGGCTTCAATGGCTTGGTGCAATCCGTCAGAATAACGGCGACCGTCCATGATACGACCCGTTTGCTCGTCTACAATCATGATTTTGTTGTCCATGATTACGTACTCTACATCTTTTTCGAATAAAGCGTAAGCTTTTAAAAGCTGTGTCAATGTATGGATACGCTCACTCTTGATCCCGAAGTCTTGAAATAATTTTTCTTTCTCTTCGGCTTCAAGGTCTTTCTCTAATTTTTTCTTTTCGATATTGGCAATTTCAGTTCCAATGTCTGGTAGGATAAAAAAGTCAGCATCTGTATCACCAGATAGGTACTGTATTCCATTATCTGTTAATTCTACCTGATTGTTTTTTTCTTCGATAACAAAGTACAATGCCTCATCAATTTTGTGCATTTCTCTTTTGTTGTCTTGCATGTATTGATTTTCGGTTTTTTGAAGCAGTTGTTTGATACCTTCTTCACTCAAAAATTTAATCAATGCTTTATTCTTAGGTAAACTTCTGTAAGCTCTTAGCAATTGAAATCCACCATCTTTAGTGTTTCCTTCTTTGATTAGTTTTTTAGCCTCAGATAAGAAACCGTTTGCTAATTGACGTTGAAGACTTACTAGGTTTTCAATTTTTGGTTTTAATTCATTGAACTCGTGACGATCTCCTTGTGGAACTGGTCCAGAGATAATTAAAGGAGTTCTAGCATCATCAATCAATACGGAGTCAACCTCATCTACAATAGCATAATTGTGTTTTCTTTGTACAAGGTCATCTGGAGAATGAGCCATGTTATCTCTTAAATAATCAAAACCAAATTCATTATTGGTACCATAGGTGATGTCCGCATCGTAGGCTTTTTTACGACCTTCAGAGCTTGGCTGGTAATTGTCAATACATTCCACCGTCATACCGTGAAATTCAAACAATGGTGCTTTCCAAGTACTATCTCTTTTTGCAAGATAATCATTCACCGTTACAAGGTGAACTCCGTTTCCGGTCAAGGCATTTAAGTAAAGTGGCAATGTAGCTACTAAAGTTTTTCCCTCACCAGTTTGCATTTCGGCAACTTTACCTTCGTGCAATACCATTCCGCCTATTAACTGAACGTCATAGTGAATCATATCCCAAGTGATTTCTTTACCTGCAGCGCTCCAAGAATTAGCCCAGATGGCTTTGTCTCCATCTAAGGTGATGTATGTTTTTGTGGCAGATAGTTCACGGTCTTTTGGGGTAGCAGTTACCTCAATTTGGGTGTTGTCTTTAAAACGTCTAGCTGTTTCTTTTACCACTGCAAAAGCCTCAGGAAGGATTTGCATTAATGTTTTTTCTGAAATTTCGTAAGCTTCTTTTTCAAGGGTGTCAATAGCCACGTAAATATCCTCTCTCTTGTCAATATCTACAATGTTTTCTACTTCTACCTTTAGAGCAGCAATTTTAGCGTCTTTGTCTGCGCGATCTTGTTTGATTTTTTCTTTAAAAAAAACAGTTCTACCTCTTAACTCATCATGTGATAAAGCTTTAAGGGGTTCCTCGAATGTTTTAATTTTAGTGAGATAGGGTTGTAGTGCTTTGACGTCTTTTTGAGACTTGTCGCCCACAAAAACCTTGATTATGCTGTTTATGAAACTCATGATATTTTTATATTTCTAATTGTGTATTTGCGTAAATTTAAACCAAAAAAAAGCCTCTTTTGAGACTTTTTAATTGGTTTGTTTTTTAATATTCATCCTCATTCCAAAGATAATCTTCGTCTGTGGGATAATCTGGCCATATTTCTTCCATTGATTCATATATTTCGCCTTCATCCTCAATAGATTGAAGGTTTTCTACTACCTCTAATGGAGCTCCAGCTCTAATAGCGTAGTCAATAAGTTCGTCTTTGTTAGCAGGCCATGGTGCATCACTTAAATAGGATGCTAATTCTAATGTCCAATACATCTGTTGTCGATTTAGTTTTGTGCAAAAATAAATTTTTTACTGAAAAATACAAGTAAAAAACGATTTATTTTTAGTTAAAGTTAAGAACGTTTATTTTTAGTCTTCAGTGATCAGTCTTCAGTGGTCAGTCTTCAGTGATCAGTATAAAACTGCAAACTGAGACTGCGCACTGCTAGCTGAATACTATTTTCTAGGAATCCATTGAACTTCATCCGCTTTTAAGTCGTAGGACAACTTTCGTGCCAACACAAAAAGGTAGTCAGAAAGTCGGTTTAAGTACTTAATTGCGATTTCAACAACGGGTTCATCATGACTTAAATGTACGGCTAGGCGCTCTGCTCTTCGGCATACACAGCGTGCAATATGACAATATGACACAGTGGTATGACCACCAGGCAATACAAAATGTGTCATTGGTGGGAGTGCTTCTTCCATAGCATCTATTTCATTTTCTAATAATTCTATATCCGTTTCAATAATGCCTAAGTTTTGCAAACGTAATTCACCGTTTTTCTTAACTTCTTTTTCTGGCGGCGTTGCAAGAATGGCACCTACCGTAAAAAGGCGGTCTTGAATTTCAATTAAAATATCTTTGTAATGGGCATTCATGTCTTGGTCCCGAATAAGACCAATATGAGAGTTCAACTCGTCAACAGTTCCGTAACTTTCTATACGAGCATGATCTTTGGCTACTCGTGTACCGCCAAAAAGGGCTGTAGTGCCTTTATCGCCAGTTTTTGTATATACTTTCATTAATGGGAGGTTAGTTTTTATAAAAAAAAACAAATTTAAGCTATTAATTTTATTAATGCTGCAACAAATTGGTCTAATGAATTAGCACTTAAGTTAAAATACAAATCTGGTTCAATGCATTCTATTTCCATCAAATAAAGTTCGTCTTCAATGACAATTCCATCTACACGAGCGTACAACAAATCCTCTTGAAAAGTATTGACTACTTTTTGTGCTTTTTGTATGAGTTCTGCTGATGGTTCTACCAGCGTATACTTTCCTCCGTAGAGTGATTGTACTCTAAAATCACCAGAAACGGGTTTTTTATTCACAGCATGAGAGAATTTCTTATCAAAAAAAATGAATGATGTTTCACCCAATGTTTGAATCTCTGGCATGAATTCCTGAAGCAGCAATTCTTTACTGGCAGCTATAGATTGATATTGATTGTTTATGGTTTGAATTTGTGTTCGATCAAACACTTCGGTGAGATAAGATCCTGCCGAAAAAGCGGGTTTTATGACTGCTTTATTCCAGTGATTTGGGATAAGTTTTGCAAGATCCAGCTGTTGGGTTTTGTCAATAAATATAGTTTTAATGATGGGAATTCCCTTTTGCTCTAGCTCTTTTAAATAAAATTTATGAATATTATTTTTTACCGTATCAATGGTGTTTAGTGTTTTAACGCCTAATTTTTTAATCTGGTCAAGCCAAAGTATAAACGCTTGTTCTTTTTCAAAATAGTCCCAAGTATTTCTAAATACCAAGCAGTCAAATTGAGACCAATTGATGCTTGCATCGTCCCAAACTGCAGCAACTGCCTGAATGTTATATTTTGCCAGTGCTGGAATTAGTTTTTGGTCCTCCAGATTTAAATTAGGAAGTTTTTCGCAGGTAAGTAAAGCGATTTTCATGTATGGGAAAGTTTATACGGTGCTTTAAAAAGAAATTGAAATTATATTTTCTACTCTAGATTAGCACTCGTAGGGGAATTTCTAATTCGTTTTACTGTAATTGAATTTAAGTTTTTTTCTAAAAATTACTGTCAAAATAATACTGGATCATTGTTTGGTAAGGACCTACTTTTTATTGAACAAAACTGTAAACTGCAACAGAATACGGATTACTTTGATACATCACTTTCTATAAGACCATCACGCAAACGAATGACACGGTGTGCATAAGCAGCAATTTCCTCTTCGTGCGTTACTAATATTACGGTGTTTCCTTGTGCGTGAATATCGCCAAAAAGCTTCATGATTTCTACAGAGGTTTTACTATCTAAGTTTCCTGTAGGCTCATCAGCAAGAATAATAGAAGGTTTGTTTACCAATGCTCTTGCAATGGCCACACGCTGTCTTTGACCTCCAGAAAGCTGATTGGGTTGGTGGTCCATTCTGTCAGAAAGGTTTACTTGTTCCAGTACTTCGGTGGCACGCTTATTTCTTTCTGATTTTGAAAAACCAGCATAAATCATAGGCAAGGCTACATTGTCTAAGGCAGTCGTTCTTGGTAATAGATTAAAAGTTTGAAACACAAAACCTATTTCTTTATTTCTAATTTCGGCTAGTTCATCATCACGCATTTGGCTCACATCTTTTCCGTTAAGAATATAATTTCCAGATGTAGGAGTGTCAAGACAGCCTAATAAATTCATTAAAGTAGATTTACCTGATCCTGAAGGTCCCATTAATGCAACATATTCTCCTTTATTGATTTGTAAATTAATTCCTTTAAGTACATATACAATTTCATTTCCTAGAACAAAATTTCGCTTAATATCGGTGATCTGAATTAGTGGGTTTGCCATTCTTTATTAAATTTTATTCTTTCGTTACCTGAAAGATGCTGTTAAGTTGAGATATAAAGGTATAAAAGTTTTATTTGAGTAATAAGTAGCACTTTTTTTTATTTGTTACACGAATTGATGTAGTAATTTGATTTGGTTTTCGTTTTTATAAACTAGGATGTCTAAATGCGGGAATCAGTACCTTATACATAGACATGAAATCCTCAGCTAAAACTTCGCAAGACAATCTCTATAATTACTGTTTGTAAAGCATTCTCATTGTTTTAGTCAGTTTTGCACAATTATAGTAATTAGTTGCATAATTTTTTGTTTTAAATTGAAAATGAAATGTTTGCCTATACATTTGTCACGTATTAACCACTAAAACATAAAAAAATGAAAAATACAAAACTAGTATTAGGACTTGCTGTAATTGCAATAGGATTTACAGCTTGTAAAGATGAAAAAACAGAGCAAGCTAAAGGTAAAGTAGACAATTATGTAATGTATGTAGACTCTTTGAGCAATGTAGCTGCAGAGGACACTAAGGACAACTGGATGGAAATAGAATCTGAGTTTAAATTAAAAAGTGCCGAAGCCGAAGCAGCTCTAGCAGACATGGCTGATGACGCTGAAGCTAAAGCGCGTATTGAGGCAAGTAGAGTTAAGTATGAAACGATGAGAGCGAATCTTGAAAAAATGAGAGCCGAAGCACTTGCTGCATTGCCAGTAAATCAAAAACAACAAATGCGTAATGCACTTTTTGGCGAAGGAAAAGTAGGTGATGACATGAGTTTTGTATGGGTTAATAAAAACAATATATTGAATGTGTACCAACAATTTGTGGATACTGTTGAAAGCAATAAAGATGCCTACTCTCGTGAGGATTGGGATGAAGTAAAATTGATGTATGAAGCACTTGATAGCCGTAAAAACACTGTTGAAAAAGAAGGTCTTACCAGTGCAGATAATAATAAAATTGCAGGTTTAAAATTGAAATTTGCACCTATGTATACGTTAAACCGTATGGGAGCAAAAACAAGTGAAATGAAGAGTGCTAAAGAATAAGGGATAATTAATTCAATGTTGAAAATGACAGTCAGTAATGGCTGTCATTTTTTTTTAGGTTCTAATTATAAAATGTTGTTTGGGTTGTTCTCTCCTAAAAAAAATCAATCCCCATTGAAACGTATCAATTGTCACGGTCACTTTTGGATGGTTTTGTATTATTTCCCATGCTTCTTCCATTTCTGGCGACCAATGAATATCATCGAATATCCACAGCGTATCATTTGTTATAGTTGGAAGTAAGGCTTCAAAATAATCTAAAGTTGCTTTCTTAGAGTGATTGCCATCGAAATAAATGAGTTTAAAGTCGAAATTCGAAGGTTTAAAGTCACTTAAATAATTACTAAATTCTGCAACGATTGGATTTACATTATCAAAATGGAATGCTTGAAATTGACTTTTTGCAAGTGCCATTGTATTAGGACATCCTTCCACAGTTGTTATTTTGGCTTTAAAATTCCCTAAAGCTAGTGCCGAAGTTGCTAATCCTAATGAAGTTCCTATTTCTAGAATAGTTTCCGGTTGCAAGTAACGGGTAATTCGGAATAATAATTCGGCTCGTTTCGTAGAGATTCCTGCCGTTCTCGCAATCTTTGCAACGACTCTCGTATTCGATTTGAACACTTTGGATCCCGCACCAAAATCAGTCACTTCAATCGAATTACTATTTGCTAAAAGCGTGTTTCTGTATTTTCTTAAAACAGCATATTCTGGTTTTAATTTTTTATCATAAAAACATTTCGTCAGTAAACTAAATACAAACGGAGAATGTACTGCATGCTCATTTTTGGAGTGCCAAAGAAATTTTAAATATGATTTAAGTTGAAACAGCATAGTACTTTTTTGTTACACATTGATTCTCAAAGATGAAACTCAAAAGGACGCAGTTTTTCTGAAATTTTGTATCTCTTTGGGGTGCTTCGTGCGTCTTTGTGAAAGAAAATTGTAGGTGCGAAGATAGTAAGATAAATGCCGAAACCCAAAATGCAAAACTACCATCCTAGCACTTGGATTATAGAGACGGTATTACCTTGAAGCTTTACGACTTTAAAAAGGTTATATTTGCGCCCTTGAAATTTGCACAAGAATAATATCCCTTTTTTACGATGATGATGGAACAAATAGAACATAAAACGGCTATAAGCTCAGAAGAAATTGACCGATGTATTGCTATTTTAGCACAACTGAATACTGATACCGACCAAATATTTGATATCCCAAAAGAGCAACGAACGGCTTTAATAAAAGCGGCTGGAATGTTTTCTAGACCGGATCGCGACGAACTATCTCGTAGAAAAAAAGATGGAAAATTAGTAGCCAAACGTAAAAAAGAAAAGCAAGATAGAACCGCAAGGAAAGAAACAGGAATCCGTCATGCTAGAGAAGCTAGTGTGTTTATGGCGCCCAAATTATTGGCGTACAATGATCTCGTAAACAAAGAACAATTAGAACTGGAAACACCAAGAAATTGTTACGTATGTAAAACGGAGTTTACTAAAATGCACCATTTTTATGATTCCATGTGTACGGATTGTGGTGATTTTAATTATGCTAAACGTTTTCAAACCGCCGATGTAAAGGGGCAAGTTGCTGTAATTACTGGTTCTCGCTTAAAAATAGGCTATCACATTACGTTGATGCTTTTACGAGGAGGCGCAACCGTTATTGCCACCACTCGTTTCCCAGTTGATTCGGCTTTGCGTTTTTCTAAGGAAGACGATTTCATGGATTGGGGACATCGGTTGAAAATTCATGGATTGGATTTACGGCATATTCCCAGTGTGGAAATTTTCTGTAATTTCATAGAGCAAAAATACGATCATTTGGATATTTTAATTAATAATGCAGCCCAAACCGTAAGACGTCCATCCGGATTCTATACGCATTTAATGGAAAACGAGGAGCGTTCCATAGACACTTTACCGCAACACGCACAGGAGTTATTACTGGATCATATCAATTGTTTGAATGAATTAAAAGTGTTGACTACTGGTTTTTCATCCAATGAAAATATGCCTGTAACTTGGCACGGACCAGAACCTGGAATTGGGTTGCGGGCTTCCGCCAAATTATCGCAGATTCCGTATTCGTTTGACAATGCCTTGGTAGCACAAGAAGTTTTTCCGGAAGGTGAACTTGATGCCGATTTGCAGCAAGTTGATTTAAGAAAAACCAACAGCTGGCGCTTGCGCTTGGGACAAATAGAAACTACTGAAATGATTGAAGTGCAGTTGGTGAATTCCGTAGCGCCTTTTGTATTGTGTAACCGCCTTTCGGAAGTCATGAAGAAAGACAATACGGGTAAAAAACACATCATTAATGTATCGGCTATGGAAGGGAAGTTCCATCGCTTTTTCAAGGAAGACCGACATCCGCATACCAACATGGCAAAAGCCGCTTTGAATATGTTGACGCACACTTCCTCTGGAACTTTGGCAAAAGACGGAATTTTTATGAATGCAGTAGATACCGGTTGGGTCACCGATGAGGATCCCGCTGAATTGGCCAAAAGAAAACAGGAAGAGCAAGATTTTCAACCGCCTTTAGATATTGTAGATGGCGCGGCTCGAGTGATGGATCCGCTATTTGACGGCATCAATACCGGTAAACATTGGTGCGGTAAGTTTTTAAAAGATTACAATCCTATTCCTTGGTAGATAGTGGTTTACGTATTTTTTTTTGAATGGTCTATAGAAATAGACCATTCATCGATAGTTACTCTATCCTATATCTAAATATTTATTTTCTTGTAGATCATTGAATTAATTTTACAATGTTGATTATTTAAAAGGAAATAGATATGATTAAAATTCTACATTGTCAAGGACCAAGAGCATTTTTGTTTTTTTTGCTACTTTTAACCACTACATCAGGTGCACAAGATATACCCTTTAATTGTGATTTCAATGCGTATTTGATTCAAAATAATGATGTGTTTGCTATTGATTTGGCTTCGGGAAATTCTATTTCAGTTGCTCAAAATATCACAGCTGGAAACATCAATGGTGCAGGTTACAATGCTAAAGATGGATATATTTGGGGTTATTTAACTTCTCCATCTAAATCTATTGTAAGAATAGGGAAAAATTTCAATACTACTATTTACACCATTCCTGCTTTGCCTGACGGGAGTAGATATGTGGGTGATGTGAGTCCAGAAGGAATTTATTTTTTTAAATCAGGAGGAAGTACGTATTACAAAATAGATTTAGATCCGGCCTCACCATCATATTTACAGTATTTAGGATCTTTTGAATTGTCACAAAGTATTAACGTTCACGATTGGGCTTTTAATGCTGCAGATGGAAATCTATACACCGTAGAACAAGCTACTAATATTCTCTACAGAGTGAACCCATTAAATGGAGTAGTTACTAATCTAGGTGTTGTGCCTGTATTGTTAGGTAATAATTATACTTATGGTGCCGTGTATTTTGATTTAGCAGGTAGTTTTTATGTATCTGCTAATCAAACAGGAACTGTTTATGTGGTTCGTGATGTGAAGGACTTGAATGGTTTAATAGGGATGAACTCAAACTTATTTGCCTTTGGTCCGTCAAGTTCTAGCAATGATGGAGCACGTTGTCCTACAGCGCCTGTTCCTCAAGAGATTTGTGATAATGGTATTGATGATGATGGCGATAATTTAATTGATTGTGATGATCCATCTTGTTCAGGATATGCTACTTGTCCTGTGTTTGAAGCTTCTATCTCAGGAGCTAATGAGGGCGGACTAGAGAGTAACAATAGATTATCGGAACAAATAAACAAACGAAATTTTAACAGAGTAAAAACTGCTTACAAATTTGATACCGCATCAGCTAAAAAAGTAACAAAACCAAGTTTGTTTTCTAGAAAAGCATCGGGTACAGTACTTAAAGATTTTATTCCTTTTGGAATCATTAACGAGCAATCAGTTGTAGAATCTACACCTACAGATTTACTTTCTATAACCAATGCATCCGAAGTATACTCAGTAGATTATATTAAAAACAATAAAACAATTGCTTCTATATTAGCTTTGAAAACAGATAATGGCGTTTATGAGCATACTAAATTTATTTGTGATCGTTTATTAGGTGCGCAAATTATTTCAGTTTCAACTATTGAAATTAACGAGCAGCCTTTTATCAAAACCATCATAAAAAATGCAGATAATAGTATTGAATATGTATTGAGTTTCTCTGCTAAGAAAGTAAATGCAGATGCGAATTATGCGCTAGAAAGTCATTGGAATCTTGATAAATATCAAAAAAATATTGGTTTCTATAATTTTCAAATTTGGACAAACTCAATAGATGATTTGTTCAAAATAGGGCAAGAGGTTGTGAGTTTAATTCAAAAACAAAAACCAATTTCTGGATATAGTTTGTCTGAGCCACCAACAGTTTTTGTTAAAAAAGGAAGATATGTTAATGGAAACTTAGAATTGCAAATTATCAATACAAATGCTACAAGCACCGTAACTTTTGACGGAGGTTTGAGAAAAACAGAAACTAGTGCTGAGCAAAAAATGAACAGTACAATTGATTTGAATAAAAAATATGTAACGGATATTGTGGTGCCAACGGGTAATTTGTTTGACATTGGATTTAGAATAGGAGATGGAGTTGCCACTCCAGATGATTTATTTTTATCTGATGGGCCTTGGGGAATTGACGCTCCAGCAAGTACAACAACTGTTACTAATTATAGTGTAGGTGTTAATACAAAAGAATATGATACTGGAAGTTTTCCTGTGGAGCGCAACTTAAATCTTACGGCCACCACAACAGATTATGTGGCTGCCTACAGAGCCCTAACTCCAAGGTTTAAAGCAGTAGATTTGTCAACCTACAAAAGTTTGCATTTGCGTGGTAAAGGTACAGGTATCCTAGAAATAGTTTTTGTAAAAAATAGTATTGCAAACTGGGAACAACAGTACAAAGCAACAATTACTCTTACTGGAGATTTACAGGATTTTGCCATACCGTTTACTGCGTTTGTTTCTAGTACAGGAAATCCATTAGTTTTGAATGACATAAAAACAATAGTGTTTAAAATGACTACTCTTGATGGGAAACCAACAGTAAAAGAGATGGATTTACAAACCATTCAATTTTCTAAGAATCTCACATTAGACACAGCAGAATTTGATTTGGCATCACAAGGAAACAAAGTGTCGATATCGCCAAACCCAATAGATGATAATTCAAAACTGCGTTTTACAGCAACGGATGCAGAAAGAGTTGCAATAGAAATTTATAATATAAATGGAAAGTTAGTTTCCACCATTTACCACGATACTCAAGTAGGAAATAATGAAGTTCAGATTTCTAAATCAATGTTGACTTCAGGTATTTATTTTAGTAAAATAATCAGCTCTACTTCATCCTATGAAGTTGTAAAAATAATTGTTAAGTGATTTTGTTAAATAGTTTTTAGTTAGTTTTTTTTTTTTTTTTAGTTAGTTAGTTAGTAAAATGGCTGTATTGTTGTACAGCCATTTTATTTTTAAAATTATTTACTATTGAGCATAATAACATATAATTGCATGATTAAATTAATCTTTTACTCTAAATCGCTTTAATTCAGCTACTGGTTCAATTGCATGGTAGCCTTTCCATATTTTAGGGTCGTATGATTTTAAGGCTACAATGTTGAATTTATTCTCAACAACTTTTGCAACATCAGCATCTGTTACAAGGGAATGTGATAGATTTAAAAATTCAGTTTTAGTTAAAGAGTTGCCTTCAAATTTTATGTCTAATGATAGAATGTCTTTGTCCTCTTTTGTGATTTCAATAAATTTCAAAGGTCGGTTTACATAAAAATAATTGCCATTTTCTTCAGAGGCATAATGCAAGTAGTAATTCTTGTTTTCAGATTTTTTGCGAAACATTAAAATTCCTTTTTTAGTATTCTGAGCTACTTTAATGCCTAAAAGCCATTTTAAATTAACATTGTTAAGTTTCTCTCCCTCATCAAGTTGGTATTCAGCTCTAAGAACGGCATAGTCAGACTCATTAATGTAGAGTTTACCTGTAAATTTTGCATTGCCTTTTTTTGGTGAAAATGAAAGTACAAATGCATAATCGTTATCCTCTGTAAAAGTAGTTCCTTCAAACTTGTAACGGTACAGTTCTGGGTTATTGATAAAATCATGCTCAGAAGATTTCCCTAAATTATTGTTCTGGATGAATTGTGTTAAATTGTATTTTGTGGTTGTAAGCAGCGTACTTTGATCTATTTTTTTATTTTTTGTTTTCTTTTTATTGAAATCTTTCCGCAATGAAATGGTGTCTTGGGAACCAAAGAGTCCACTTTTAATGCGGTAATACTTAGTAGAATCTAAGTGTTTTAGCATTGTTTTTATGCCTATTTGTTTCAACTCTTCTGATGAGGTTGCACTTCCTTCATTTTTGAGAACCGTTGCTTTGAGAACGTTCATTTTATGTGATACAAATGACTTACTGTCTTTTTTAATAGTATGAGTAAATAAATTACACAACATGTCTGTGTACTCTTTTGGAGGTGATTTAACTAAGGTATTGGTGAAGTTTTGAATATCACTATTTACTTGTTTGAGCGCTTGTTTTGAAAAACCTGTAGACTTATTTACATCAACTACAATTTCCTGAGGATTGGTCGCTGTTGATTTTCTAACAAATAGCATGTCTTTGATAGGATTATCGGTATTGCTGTAATTCAAAGAAAGATTTGCTTTAACGGTAGCCATGATTGAATATGGATTTGGTTTTTCACCATTTACTTGTACATCATCTAATTCAAAAATAGTAGGAGTAAGGGCTAAAATGTAATCTAGTTTTGATAATTGACTTACTTTAACTTCAAGATTTTTGTAGCCTAGATAGGTAATGGTTAGTGTATTTTCGTCTTGAATTGCAGTTTCAGATAAGTTAAAAAAACCTTCGGCATTTGAGATTAAATGTTCTTTTTTATCAATATTGATGGTGGCGTAAGGTATGGGCTCTTTAGTAGTGGCATCAATTATTTTTACTGAAATATTTTGTGACCAAGAATATTGAAAAAACAAAATTGTACTCAACAAGAGTAGGTATGGTATGAATTTAGATTTTTTTTTGATGGGTGTGTTTGCAGATTTTACGTTCATTTGAGTTGATTTACAGATTGATGATTGAAATTGATTGTCAAATGTATACGTTATTTCAATACTCAAGTAGTGTAATTGTGCTAATTTTCTGTTAATGTATTCATACGTAAAACCCCATCCCAAGTTATGATTATGAACTTGAGGTGGGGTTTGTTGTATTTTTTTGTGAGTATGTTTGTGAGCGAAAAGTTGGATATTTGCGCAGTATAAGGAAGAACTATTTCATTTCCGAAGGGCGGTTACTTGTTTTTTGGGCAACTAATGCAATGTAGCGCTATGCGTGTATGAAATCATTTTTATAGCCGCAACATTGGGTTTTACTACCCAATCGATAGCAAACATCCAAAACAAATTATCCCAAAGGCAAAGCCAACTTCATATTAATTTTACACCCGCCATATTGCCATACGGCGGTTGTGTGCCGTTGTTATTTTTGAAGTTCTTTGTCAATTTCTTTAATAAGCTCATACGCCTCTGGTTTTGTGTTTTGGTCATAAACCCTTATGTTATTATTACCTAGTTTGACAAGAAATTCTATTGTCTTTTTAAATTTTGGGTCTGCATACATTTTTTCTTCAGGCTTATCTGCATTTTCTATCATTTTATCAAAACACTTGAACAGAAAATCATTATAAATTTTATTAACTTCGTTAACTGCCGGTACATATATTTGGTAATAATTTAAGATTTTCTGTTTTAATTTTTCGTCTTCAATGTAGCCTATTTTGCCACTTGACTTAAAACCTTCATAATTACCAATACTCATTATTTGTCCATGTGAATAAATTGGAAAATCAACCACATTTTTAGACTTATAAATACTGTCAAGTTGGAGAGTAGTTAGTGCTAAAATTTTTTCATAGCCTTTGTTTGAATTTTGGTATCCTTTCTTTTCAATGTCGATATTTTTTATGTCATTCTTAATATCATTCTTTAAATTACCAAGAAACACGGCTACTTCTTCTTGTTGATGTCTGTGTTCACTCCAACTGTGTAACCATATTGAAAGTGTTACAGCAAAAACGATTATGAAAATTTCTATGATGATTTCTTTTGATTTCTCTCCCAAAGTGTGTTCTTTATTTGTCATGGTTTTGTAAATTTTTTTGGTGTGTTTTTTTACTTCTTCTTGCATATAGTTTTGGTTAAAATATTGTTCCTTTAATTTGTCTATTCGTTCATTTTTTTAAACTGTTTTTACAACTTGTATATTGATTTCATGAGATCAATTCAATCTTCCATTATCAATACGTATAAGTC
>NZ_MTCA01000007.1:0-46235 GCF_002150205.1 Flavobacterium sp. FPG59
CTTTTAAAGCTCTCTAACAACAATGAATTTTCGTTGATAGTAAATCGGTTTTCTTTACCCAATTCCATTTTATACAATGGATTTAGTAAATTATCTACAGCAAATTTAGCATCAATATTTTTAGTTATTTTACTAGTCCAAACAAAATCTAATTTATGAAATGGCTTTTCGTAAATGTTATCCATTCCTGCAGAACCTACTGCAAAAATTCGTGGGCCATACACTCCATAAACTAAAGACATTGAGTTTTTCATAATTTCATTGAATTCAAAGTCATATTTTAAATCCGAATTGATAATCCACTCAGAAGCTCCTTGCAATTTACGGCTTGGATTGTTCTCTAATGATGTGTTACCAAAGTTAACTTTTACATCGGTCTTCATTAATGATGTATTCAATCCAAATGAAAAATTAGCTAGTGTTGGAGACAATCTGTTTAATTGTAATAGCATTTCAATTTCTGCTCCATATAATAAAGCTTCTTTAGAGTTTTGGTAAGTCATTAATTGACCACTACCTCCTGCTCCAGCAATGAATATTCTTTCTATTGGGTTTTGAATTTGTTTCGCAAATAAACCAACAGCAAACAATTCAGTACTTTTTGGGAACAATTCATATTTTGCATCAAAATTGTAATTGTCGCTATTTTTTAAATTTGGATTACCTAAAAGAGATTTTCCATCTGGACTTATATATTGAAGTGGCAATAACTCCATTGTAACTGGTCTAGTGATGGTTTTAGAACCATTAAAACGCAAATTACTATTTTCAGTAAGCTCATATTTAGCATTAACAACAGGTAAGAAATCCAATTTTTGATCATTAATGTTTTTGTATGGACCATTTATTATTTGACCTATAGATCTGAATTTGATTGTTCTATCTGAATTTTCTAAACGAACACCTGCATTAATTTCTAATTTTTCACCAAAATTATGTAAGTAATTAATATACCCAGCATTTACAATTTGGTTTAATTTTACTTTGTAATCTGCATTTGATTCCTCACGAACTGAAATAATACCGTTATTAATATCATCAACTATGAAAGAGTTAATGCTATTAACAGGAGCGGTGTAGTTTTTGTTTACAGAGCGTAATCCTGAGAAAATACGATATGTTGATCTCAAGTCATTTTCGAAAACATTATACCCTACTGTTAAACGATTTGATTTCCCGTTTTCTTTCTCATCAAATTTAAGATTGTATTCTGCCAAACCAGAGAAATAGTAATTTCCTTTGATGTCTAAGTATTGTCTGTTCAAATGATTTCCACCATAAGAGGTGTTTATTTCAGTTGGAGATACTTTCTCACCAATGATAAATTTACGATCAGGTTGTTCATAACCAGTTCTAACAAATGACCCGCCTAATTTCAAAGTGTGTTTTTCGTCAGAAGTAAGTTTTACATTTCCTAATAATTGAGTGTTAATGTAATCAGATTGGTCAAATTGGTTTGTACGAATCAAAATGTTTGGGTTGCTCGCTTGATTGTTAGTGTATCCTAATTGATCGATTATTCTGCTATCTGTTGAACGCAAGTAGAAAGAGTTTAAACCAATGTCAAAACGTTTTGCTTTATAGTTGATCGCTGCCAAAGCAGATGCGTTAGTTTGATAACTATAACTTTCTTTTTGTAAATTATTGTCATAATCACCTGCACCAAGAATAAAAGTACGGTCAACCCCTTTACGTATTACATATTTATTATCTCCATTGATAGAGAAGGTGTAATTAATTTTGTTGCCATTATCTAAATTGAATTTTTCAGAATGGATAAACCCGAAACTTGTATTCAGAGGACTAGAAGTTTCATCAACGTTCCAAGTATTTTTTTTGTAAGTTGCATTATACTCATCTGGAGTAAGTTTTTTACCTGATGGTACACTTCCAAATGCTGAACTCAATTGACGATCTTTTCCATTTAATCCAAAATAACCTTGAGAGTTGTTTGCTTCACTGTGAATCAAAAAGTCAGAACCGTTGTTTTCAGTAGTAAATCCAGCGCCTATAGAAACTTTAGTAATACTTTTAGCCTGAACGGTTTCTATATTTACAGTTGCGCCAGCAAAATCTCCAGAAATGTTTGGATTAAATGTTTTGTAAACATTCAAAACCCCTACGATATCTGTTGGGAATAAATCTAATGGGATGATTTTAGTAAAAGGGCTGTTAGACGGAGCTTGTAATTCGTTAATCAATAAATTATTGTAACGATCTTCCAAACCTCTTACGAATAAACCTCTAGATTCTACTTTTGTAATTCCGGTGATTTTAGTTAAACCTTCTTCTACGTCACTTACTCCCTTACGGGCCATTTCCTGCGCTCCTATACTTTGTTTGAATACAATAGCTTTTTTTTGATCTAAAAGTATTGCTGTTTCTTTTTCTCTGTTTACGGTAGATTTTACAATAACATCTTCAAGTTTATAACTTCCAGAACCTAGGGCTTTATTGATTGTTACTGTTTGATCTGCAACTACTGTTACAGGAACTTCTATGGTTTCATAACCCACAAAACTTAGTTGTAAGGTGTAGCTTCCAGGTTGGATTTTTATGGTATATTTACCATCTACGTCGGTATTGGTTCCTATTGCTGTTCCTTTGATGAGAACATTAGCAAATGGTAACGATTGATTATTAGCATCTTTGTCTGTTAACGTTCCAGTAATGGTACCTTTACTTTGTGAGTAAGAGATTGCTGTAAGTAATAACGTGAGAAATAATAACTTGAATTTCATTTTGTTTAAATTTTTTGCAAAGTAACGGTCATAACATAAAACTTGAGTTACTCATTTGTTAACCTTATGTTGTGTTTATGTTTGTAAAATTCATCTAATATTAAATTATAGTTAACAGCTTTCGTATGCTGGTTTTATGTTTACATTTACATCTCAAAAATAATTTTTGAACCCTTATGAAGAAAAAAAACACCAAGATTCTACTGGTTGATGACGAACCAGATATTATCGAGATTGTAGGATACAACCTCTCACAAGAGGGGTATCAAATTGTTACAGCTACAAATGGTAAAGAAGCAATTGCTGTGGCCAAAAAAGAAATTCCAGATTTAATTATCATGGATGTGATGATGCCAGAAATGGATGGAATGGAAGCTTGCGAAAACATTAGAAAAATACCTGAATTAAATAATGTATTAATTACTTTCTTGACTGCGCGTAGCGAAGATTACTCTCAAGTTGCTGGTTTTGATGCAGGAGCTGATGACTATATTAACAAACCGATTAAGCCAAAGTTGCTTGTAAGTAAGGTAAAGGCATTGTTAAGAAGGTTAAAAGAACAAGAAGTTAATAGCGAAACGCTAAACGTGGGCGGTATTGAAATTAACAGAGAGGAATACAAAATTGTAAAGGATAATATTGAAATTGCTTTGCCAAGAAAAGAATTTGAATTGTTTTACCTTCTTGCCTCAAAACCGGGCAAGGTTTTTAAAAGAGATGAAATTCTTGATAAAGTATGGGGTAACGAGGTAGTAGTAGGGGGAAGAACTATAGATGTTCATATTAGAAAACTACGCGAAAAAATAGGTGAAGATTTGTTTAAAACCATTAAAGGTGTTGGATATAAGTTTGAGGTGTAAATGACAATCAATTTTAAAAAAACATACCGTTTTGCTGTAAAATCAGCGCTGTACATTACTTTATTTTCTACTATTTTAGTTAGTTTTTTGACTTATCTTTTCTTTAGATTTTCGGTACAATTCATATTGCTTTTTGCTTTTTCAATTGCTACTTTTTCTTTTTTGGTTATACAATATAGAGTAGAACGTTTTATTTACAAGAAAGTAAAGAAAATATATGATGATGTTTCTTTATTAGAGTCTAGTACTTTTAGAAACCAGCCTATAACTACAGACATGGCTACGCTCACGCGTGAGGTTAAAAAGTTTGCAACAGATAAAAAATTAGAAATAGAAACTTTGAAAGTTCGTGAAGAGTATCGAAGAGAATTTTTAGGGAACGTTTCTCATGAGTTAAAAACTCCTTTATTTACTGTACAAGGGTACTTATCTACCTTGTTAGATGGTGCCATGAATGATAAAACAATTAGAAAGAAATATCTAGAGCGTGCCGAGAAAGGGGTAGAAAGATTAATCTATATCGTACAGGATCTTGACATGATTTCAAAACTAGAAATAGGAGATTTGAATCTTGAAATGGGAGAATTTGACATTGTAAAACTGGTTCAAAATGTTTTTGATTTGCTGGAAATGAAAGCATCCAAAAAAGATATTTTACTTATGTTTGATATGCGCTATAATAGACCCATAATGGTTTATGGTGATCAAGACAAAATTCAGCAAGTTGTCATGAATCTTGTGGTGAATTCTATAAAATACGGTAAAATAAAGGGTTCAACTGAAGTAAGTATTGAAGATTTAACGGATGAAAAAGTGATTGTAAGGGTCACAGATAACGGTGAAGGAATCGAGAAGAAAAATATCCCGAGACTTTTTGAACGTTTTTATAGAGTGGATAAAAGTGGTGCAAGAACCGAAGGTGGATCTGGCCTAGGTTTATCTATAGTGAAACACATTATAGAGGCACATGAAGAGAAAATTTATGTTGATAGTACCTATGGTGTGGGATCTGAATTTTCATTTACAATTGAAAAGGCTAAAGCTAAATAGATAAATGATGTTCAATAGATAAGGAAAACCGACACTTGTGTCGGTTTTTTTGGTTAACGTATAAATTACGGGTTAAAAATTTCAAATAAAGTTGCCCATTCTATTCTAGATTCAGACCTAGGTAATCCTTTGTAATCATGAACCATTTCTAAATCACTAATTTTAAAATTATCCTGAGTTGCATAAGGGACAAGTCCTTCTTTCATTAATTTTTTTGCTAAATATTCTTGCTCATATTGACCGGGTGTAGGAATAAAAAAAGCTTTTTTACGAAGCACCGCTAAGTCCATTATGGTAGTGTAACCAGATCTGCAAAGTACTATTTCACTTTCGTTAAAAACGTTTTCAAGTTCTACAGAATTCATGAAATTAAAGTAGGTAACATTATCTTTTATAACTTTAGTTTGTTGTGGGGCAATATTTCCTTCAATAAAAATGGCTTTACCTTGATAATTTAAAATTTCTTTTTTCAAATAGTTTTCTAATAATCCTCGTTGCGGTTCTGGACCTGAGAGAATAATTAATAAATCATATTTTTTGGGAACCAGTTTTTTTTGTAAGCGGCTTATGGGGCCTATGTATTTTATTTTTGGATTAAGAACCTCAAGATGACCTAAATTTCCCGTAAGGTTTATTGTTCCTTCATAATCTGGTACCCAGCATTGCTTATATTTATTAAAGATGTATTGGTGAATTTTACTGGTTATCCAAGTCGTATTTCCAGTTAAAACATTTAATTGATGTGTGATATAAACAGATGGTACTTTTTTATCAAAAACTCCCAGACGATTATCGGATATTATACCATCAATTTGATATTGTTCAATCCAGCCCCGAACAATTTTTCTTTCGGTACGGATTGCTTTTAATGTCTTGAAACTATTTTGAATTAACTTCCACTTGAAATTCTTCCCTTTTTTTGCATATTCAATTTCGTACGATGGCAGCTCTAACGTTTTCAAATCCGGAAATTCTTTTCTAAGTAATGCTAGAGCAACTCCATCGGATGCTATTATGGGAGTAAAATTGTTTTCTAGTAATGCCTTTATGATCGGAATACATCTAGTGGCGTGTCCTAAACCCCAATTAAGCGGTGCAATTAAGATAGTTTTAGTGCTGTTATTGTTATTCATTTCAAAATTGTATCAAATGTTTTTGTAAGTGTAAGATACATTGAAACACTTCTTTTTTGTATTTGTAAAACATTACCAAACTATTAAATTAAGGTATTACGCCATATTTAGCTTTAAAACGCATCATAAAAAACCTTTTCAAAATGTAGATTAGCAAATTTAAAAAGTTTACTAAAAGCAAAAGCTATCCCAAGAGATAGCTTTTTTTATATAGTTTTACTATTACTTATTCTTGTATATAAGTTTTATTTCCGTTAGAATTGATGTAGTATTTACCACCTCTAGGACCAGTATATACTTTTTTACCATTGTATTCGCCAGTTACTTTGTCAGCTACTTTTGGTGCTTTTTCAGTGGTTTCTTTTACTTTTTTAGCAGTAGCAACTTTTTCTTTAGTAGCATCAGCTTTGGCTTTAGCCTTTGTAACTTTTTCTTTTACTGCTTCTGTTTTTTCTTTGGTAACGTCAGCTTTGGCTTTAGTCTTTGTAACTTTCTCTTTTACCGCTTCTGTTTTTTCTTTAGTGGCATCAGCTTTGGTTTTAGCCTTTGTAGCTTTCTCTTTTACTGCTTCCGTTTTTTCTTTAGCAGCATCAGCTTTGGCTTTAGCCTTTGTAGCTTTCTCTTTTACCGCTTCTGTTTTTTCTTTGCTTGCAGCGGCTTTTTCTTTAGCCTTTGCAGTTTTCTCTTTTACTGCTTCTGTTTTTTCTTTGCTTGCAGCGGCTTTTTCTTTAGCTTTAGTAGCTTTTTCCTTAGCAGCTTCCTTTTTTTCTTTGGCTGCTTCTGCTTTAGCTTTCGCTTTACTTGCTTTTTCTGTAGCTGCTTTTGTTGCTTTTTTCTCAGTTGCTGTTTCTTGTGCGTAAGTACTTAAAGAGAAAATAAAAGCCATACACAACATTAATAACTTTTTCATAGGGGTTTTGTTTTTTGTTTAATAATATAAAAATAGCGAAAAAAATGTTTTAAAATCAATTCGTAATTCAATATCGTATAATTGCTTAAAAATAGGCTCTTAGTTGAACGTTTCCAGTGTGTATGGCATTGCTTTTTTCACTTTTTCGGCCTTGATAATTGATGTTTATATCTAAAAACTGAGTGATATTTTTTTGCAAAAGTAATCTCCATGTTAAGTTTTGTCCCGTTTGTAGTCCTTCAAGCATTTGAAATCCTACTGCAGAAAGTTCGTTTCCTATAAATTTATTTTGATATAAAGATAATTCGCCATTCATTGTTATTTTTTTTGCTCCAGCAAATGAAAAGGATGTCCCAAATCTACTTTGAGTGAGCGTTTCCTGCTCGCCGATGGTATTTTCTTTTTTTTGCAATTCATAAAATAAGTCCCAACTGGTATTTTTTGAAAACAGATAACTAATTTTTGGTGTCCATTGGTAACCCGAAAGGTTAAAGTTTTTTTCTGGGAAATTTTCAGATTTTAAAGCAGATTGTATTGTTTTTGTAAAAACACCAAAAAGCCAATTTTTTTGGTACAAATGATTGTATTGCAACTGATGTGAATAATTTGAAACTTCCTGTGAGCCAATGGATGATAGGTTTGTAGTTTTACTTTCTAGATAGGAATAGGTAACGGAATGTTTTTGTTTACCTCTGTTGTAAAACAAACTATTTCTAAAATTATAGTTTAAACCTAAAACATTTTTGGTAGCATTAGAAAACGGATTTAACTCAAAATTTGCACCATCGTTTTTCACTTTTCGATCTAATAAAAAGGTAGTTTGGTTGTAAAAATTAGAGAGAAACTTTCTAAATCCTTTATTGTTTTGCCAAATTGTAGGGTTCAACGTCAGAGATTGAGAAAATTTATTTTGATGGGTTTTTATAAAAATACGGTTAGGTAAAAACACTCTTATAAACTTTGCTTGGTCAACAAAAGGCGCCACTTCAAATTCCTGTAGCTCTTGAATACCATTGTTATTGTAATCGTTCCAGGTGTAAACTCCTTGTCCTGCCGCAACCTCTAAGTAGGTGAATTCTTGTTGCGGAATCGTACCAGAATTAGTCTCAAATACAGTGTTGCTCACCAGTAATTGTTTCAAAAATCGATCGGTGTAAATAATCCTTGAGTTGAGGGTAGATTCTTTTTTTTGTGTATTTGCTTCAAAGTCTAACACTCTATATTGGGATACAATTGACAAGTCACTTTTTGTGTTTTGAATTAGTTTTGTTTTAAGTGCAAAGGTTTGAGAGGTATTTACTCTTTGAATCAAGTTATTTTGTAAACTGTCATTGCTACGCTTCAAATAGCCTAGCTCTACAAATACTTTGGTACTATCACCGCGACCGGCAAAAAATCCGTATTCTTTAAATTTTTGGCTCAAGGCCGAAAATTGAAGCGTATTAATGTCTTTTTCCTTATTGTCTTCTGTACGAAGGGTTGTTCCTATCCAGTTTTTTTTGTGATCATAACGCATTTGGAATTGATTTCTAAAAAATTCAGATTGCGATTTGTTCGACTGACTGCTTAAATAGCTTCCCCTATTTTTAAAACTCCATTTTTTTAGTTGGAACGCACCATTTACAACATGTTTTCCTCCTGAAAAACTGTCTGAAAAATCTAGTTTCTCGTATTGGTATACAAAAAAACCTTTTTTTGAAGTCTCTTTTTTGGTGTTGAGATTCAGTTTAAAACCGCTTATAAGTAAACTTTGATTTCCAGTTCCATTAGTTCCAATATTCCAGTCTCTATCAAATTCAATATTGTAAATACGTTCCACAGATTTAAAATTGCGCTGTATAAATTGATAGTTTGCAAAAACATCCATTTGCCATTTTTTTGAAAAAAGCCGTTGTTGTCCATTTAATTTTCCTGCAATTCCTTTGTTGTCATTGTCTTGTAGAGAAGAGAATAAATTTTTATCGGTATTACTTACCCCCATTTCTACTGTGATCATTGTTTTATCACTAGGGTTGTATTCACTTATAAATGTGGCTACTTGCGTTTTTGTGGGAGCAACAAGTTGAATAGTAGCTTCGTAATTACCTTGTGGGATTCCGTTTATTGGGGCTACATATTCAAACACACGGGTGATGGTGGCGGTATTTGCAACTATATAATTTCCGTTGTTTGGGCCAACTTGTGTAAAACGGACATTAAATAATTCTTGCTGATCCTCATTTGAATATTCAAAGAAAGTGACTCCATTTGCTAGTACTTTTTTATAGAGTACTTTATTTTCATCAAAGGTATCAACATACTCAGATGGTGCTATCATCAATTGAGGATTGTCACCCGCCTGAGTCAAAATTTGTGCTTGTTCTCGGGTAAGGTTTTGTTGTAAGGGTTGGTTTTTTAAATCATTCTCAGAGTACAAATAGCCTTTTAAACGCCATTTTTTATTCTCGTGTGTTGCCCCTGCATAGGTTACGAATCGGGTGTAGTTTTGATCAGAGTATTGATATTCAACTGCAATTCTCATTTCAGAGGTTATGGTAAACAAGGGTGTAAATACAATCTCTCCCGCATTATAATCAATGGTGTACTCATTATTCTCACCTCGTTTTAATAAAGTACCATTTACATATACGCGCTCCGATCCAGAAACTACTAGTACATATAACTCTCCGTTTTGTCCTTTTAATTTATAAGGACCTTGGTTGCCTTCTTGTCCTACGATGTCACTTTTTGCATATTGTCCTCTTACTAATGCTGCTGATGCAAAGAGATCGGTTTTGTGATTTTTATTTCCAAACTGGATTTTTGTAGAAAGTCCTTGCACTTTTTTATTAAAGTTTAGGAATTGGGTGTTTTTGTTTTCTAAGAAAATATCACCTGCTCTAATGTTCCAATCTTTGCTATACAGTTCCATGAAAACATTATCAAACTGATCTAATTTTTGAGAATACCCACCGTCTTGAAGCGGAATATTACTATCTTGAATGGAGGCTCTCAAGCTCACTTTATCGGATATTTTGCCTGTTATTTGTAAGTCAAGGTTTGATCCAAATACTGCATTTTGATTGTTTCCGATGGTAATTCCTCGGGTGATACTTCCAGAGGTATTTAGTCCATCAAAAGGAACTGTCTTGTTATTGTTTTTTTTATCTATGGTGTATAAGGTTCCCTGTAACGCCGTATTGCTCACAATTTTATTCGAATCAAATACTTGGTATACCTTAGTGAGTATCTCGGGAAATTTTAAATACTGCACGGTCAAGGAATCCCGCTCTATTAGCAAAGGGGATTTCAATAGTAAAATTCCTTTTGTGAAATTAATTTCAAAAAAAGTGCTGTCTATTTTTTTACCATTGGCGTCAAGCAGTTTAAAAAAGTGCGGATTAAGACTTTCTTTTTCAATATAAAGAGTATCCTGAGTTCTAGCTATTTTTTTTGTTTTGTACAAGGAGTTGATTTCCTGCGCCTGTAGACCAGAAAAGAAAATCAAAAGAAAAAAAAACAAGATTTTTTTTAGCATAAATACTATAACTCAAAGGAATCAAAAGTAGTATTTATAATTTGATAATAAGTATTCAAAAAACGGGTAGTATGGCATGGTATTATCCTGCTACTCCTAAATAAAAAGGGAAGTAACTGCATGTTATTTCCCTTTTTTCTATTCTTAAACTTCTTTTGTAACCACTTGCATGGTCTCGCGGCTTACTTGTTTGAGTAAAACAATTTTGTTTTCTTCAACTGTTTTTGCAGCATTGTCATTAAAATGTCTGATGGTGTACAAGGTTACATTTTGCTCGTAATCTACTTTGAATTTTTTTGATAAAATGGCATTGAGCGCATTAAAATTATCAAATTTATCTTCAACACATACAGAGAAACTGATGGCCGAGTTTTGGATTAAATTTACTTTTATTTTGAATTGATGGAACAACGCAAAAATCTCACTGATGTTTTCTTCCATTATAAAAGAGAAATCTATAGACGAAAGCGAAATTAATAATTGGTTTCTTTTTACAATAAAACAAGGTAAATAGGGCTCCAGATCCACTCCTTTTGAAACACTAGTCCCTTGTAGTAATGGGTTTATAAATGATTTTACAAATAAAGGAATTTCCTTTTTCTGTAAAGGTTGTAACGTTTTTGGGTGAATGACAGTAGCGCCATAAAACGCAAGTTCAATAGCTTCTCGATATGAAATTTGGTTTAATAAACTAGCATTCTCAAAATATCTTGGATCAGCATTCATAACCCCAGGTACGTCTTTCCAGATGGTTACGCTTTCAGCATTTAGGCAATAGGCAAAAATGGCAGCAGTATAATCAGATCCTTCACGACCTAATGTTGTTGTAAAATTATTTGGGTCAGACCCCAAGAAACCTTGTGTAATATTCAGGATTTGTCGTTTTACATTTTTGGCAATATTAGCTTGTGTCAAGTCCCAATCTACCTCGGCATCGCGATACGTAGCATCAGTTTTTACAAAATTACGAACATCTAGCCATTGTGTTTGAATGCCCATAAAATTCATGAAATGACTCAGAATAGTGGTCGATATCAATTCGCCAAAGCTTACAATTTGGTCGTAAACAAAATTGTAATTAGGGGATTTATTGTGTGCCAAAAAGTATTCTAAATCACTAAATTGTGCATTAACGGCTGCAAATACTTCGTTTTTTTCATCTTCAAACAAATCGATTAAGATTTGATTGTGGTATTTTTTTACTTCTTGAACAGATGAATTTAATTCAGTTGATTTGTCAAAATAATTTTTTATAACAAGTTCTAATGCATTAGTAGTTTTGCCCATTGCAGACACGACTAATAATACATCCTCATAACCCACTGTTTGTAAAACGCTATACACGTTTTTGATTCCTGCCGCATCTTTTACTGATGCACCTCCAAATTTGAATACTCTCATATTTTCTTAAATCACAATTTTTAAATTCTAAATTTAAATCAGAATTCTATTTATCTTTAATTTTTTAATTTCCTATTTATGTCTCTGAATTTGGATATTTTATTTCAATTTGTCAGATACAAATTGATGTATTCCTAATTCATCCATTTGTACTACATGCCAATCGCGCAATACTTTGGCTCCTGATTTTTCGTAGAAATCAATTGCTGGCGTATTCCAGTCCAGAACATTCCATTCTACTCTTCGTACCTGGTCTTTCTTACCTTGCTTTAAAATTTCAGAATATAAGGCATAACCTAATCCTGTTCCTCGCATGCTTTCTTTTACTACTAAATCCTCTAAGTGAATGGTTTTGCCTTTCCAAGTTGAATACCGGTAGTACCAAAGGGCGATACCTACAATTTCCTTTTCTGAAGTACTTTCTGGTGAGTCTGAATCAATCTCTGCAACAAAAACATGAAACAGCGGCACAGCTCCAAAACCATCTCGTATTAAATCTTCAACGGTAATAAGAACTGCATCTGGTTCTTTTTCAAACAATGCTAGTTCTTTGATTAAACCTAAAACCGAAGGCATATCTGCCGGAGTACCTTTTCTTATTATCATGGCGTAGTTGTATCTATTAATGATTGGATTATCTAACGGATATGTATCTATTTCTTGTTTTTAAAATCTTACAAAGATTCTATTGTGTTATTTTAATTAAATTGCTTGAAATCACAATTAAATTAGCTTTAAAACTAAAAAAATTATAGTTTATTTAGCAAATATACAATAGTGGTAAACTAAGTTCATATTATTGAAATCATTTTCACAAAAAAAACGATATTTGTGACTTCAAAATAACTACAACGATTTCGAAATGGAAGAACGCAACAAGACTTTAGGAGAATTTATTATAGAGAATCAAAATGCTTTTCAATATTCGTCTGGTGAATTATCCCGAATTATTAACTCGATTAGGCTTGCCGCCAAAGTAGTAAACTATAAGGTAAACAAAGCCGGATTAGTTGATATTGTGGGTGCTGCAGGGGAGCAAAATATACAAGGAGAAGACCAGCAAAAACTGGATGTTTATGCCAATGAAGTTTTTATTCAAACCTTAATTAACCGTGAAATTGTATGCGGTATTGCCTCTGAAGAGAACGATGAATTCATCACTGTTGAAGGTAGTGATAACAGCCACAACAATAAATATGTGGTATTGATGGATCCTCTTGATGGATCTTCTAATATTGATGTAAACGTATCTGTGGGTACTATATTCTCAGTGTACAGAAGAATTACACCGATAGGAACTCCAGTTACAATGGAGGATTTCTTGCAGCCAGGAATCAATCAAGTAGCTGCAGGGTATGTTATTTATGGAACATCAACCATGTTAGTGTACACAACTGGTCATGGTGTAAATGGGTTTACATTGAATCCTGCAATTGGGACTTTCTATTTATCACACCCTAATATGAAGTTTGCAAAAGACGGTCATATTTACTCTATCAACGAAGGGAACTACATTCATTTTCCACAAGGGGTTAAAGATTATATCAAATATTGCCAGACCGAAGAAGAGGACAGACCGTATACTTCCAGATATATCGGTAGCTTAGTTTCGGATATTCATAGAAATATTATCAAAGGCGGAATTTATATCTACCCAACTAGTTCTAAGGCACCTAATGGTAAATTACGTTTATTATATGAATGTAATCCTATGGCGTTTATTGTGGAGCAAGCTGGAGGTAAAGCTTCGGATGGTTTTGGAAGCATCATGGAAATTACTCCAACCGAATTGCATCAGCGTGTTCCTTTCTTTTGTGGAAGTTATAACATGGTTGAAAAAGCCGAAGAGTTCATGCATAAAGCAAAATTGAGCAAATACTAAAAAGCAAAAAGCTTCCAGGATTACTGGAAGCTTTTTTATTTAAATGCAAGTGCAATCTATTTGTGCATATTTTGCATTTCCTCAAGGAAAGTGTCAGAGTCTACCTCTTTGTCAACAAGTTTTAAGGCTTTGTCAATGATGTAATTTACATTATCAGTATTGAACCCTAATGCTACACCTATTTTTCTCAACAAAACTTCTTGTTGATCTCCTAAATGATGATCAACGTGAACGATTCTGGCTAAATCATACAAACGCTCTAATCTTTGCTCGTGTAAATACGGTGGATTGATAGGGTAATTCAAAGGATTTTCTAAAATTTCCTCATACTCTACTGCTGATATTTCTAGGCGAAGTGCTAGTTTGTCTAAAAATGCTTTTTCTTCTGGTGAAAATTTCCCATCAGTAAGCGCTACGCGAACAATTGACGCAAAATGACCTTTGTTTCTTTGCTTAAATTCGCTATCAAATAAATCTGAAAATGACATAGTTGTTGTTTTTTATACTACAAAGATATATCTATTTTTAAATTATTAATTTTAATTTTTGTTTAATTTTTTTCAGATGCAAGAGTCAATTGCGCTTGTTTTTAGCTGAAAATGTAATCTAAAAATGCGTTTATATAGCTTATTTAGTATCTGAAAGTGTTTTCATAAAGGCAACTAACGCTTTTTGCTCTGCCAAAGTCAAGTTAAGTTTGTCTGACGGTAAGGTTTGATTTTCTACAGTAATACCATTTCCTGCGCCACCACCTTCATTATAGAAAACAACAACTTCTTCTAACGATTTAAAAACACCATTATGCATGTACGGACCTGTTTGTGCAATGTTTCTTAGTGTAGGTGTTTTAAAGGCGTTTTTCAGTTGTGCCATTTTGTATTGTGTAAATCGACCTAAGTCTTGATCTATGATTTTTCCGTTTTTAGTTTGAGGTGTTCCTATCACTTCTTGCTCTGTTTTTTTGTAAATAGGAGGTACTGTACCGTTAAACAACGGGATGAAATGACAAGTCGCACATTTTCCTTTTCCTGCAAAGAGATTAAATCCTAGTTTTTCCTCATCCGAAAAAGAAGTAGAAGCGCCCGAAAAGTAATTATCAAACCTGGAGTTGAATTTATTTAAAGAACGAACATAACTTGCTATTGCGTTTTGCAATTGCCATTCTTCTAGTTTAATAGCATTAGGAAAAGCTTTTTTGATCAATTTTTTATATCCTGTATTGCTTTGAATTCGAGTTAAATTGTCTTTTAAATTCCCATGCATTTCATCTTTGTTTTGAATGACATCTAAACTTTGTTTCTCTAAATCCGTTTGACGCATATCCCAAAATTGCGCATTTTGAAGTCCGGCGTAGGTTAATGTAGGTGTGTTTCTCAGTAGTTGACTTCCGTTTAATGACAAGTTGGTTTTTAGTCCGTCAGTAAAAGCCAATTCCGGATTGTGACATGTGGCGCAATTACGTTTTCCGTCTTTGGAAAGGGACGAGTCGTAAAATAATTTTTTGCCAAGATCAGCTTTTGCTTTAGAATACGCATATTTTTTTGACGGAATAAAAGCGTTGACATTAAAGGTGTTTTTTTCAAAAAGCGATTTTGCATCTGGATTAATGGCATTTGTCTTTGCAACGTTTTTAATACTATTGTCTTGTTGAAATTGAACTAGCTTTTGAGATATTGGATTTAGATATTTTTTAATAAAGGTAGCGCGATCAAAGGTGTTGAAATTGGTGTTTGCATTGCAAAAGGTGTTGGCTTGGTCTATCAAATCAAAAAGTAAGACTTTTGTTTTTGAATTATTGGTATTCAATTTTTCAAGTACAACTTTTAAGGAAGATAAACTCGCTTTAGCTTCAGGGATCGATTGATTGGCAATTGGCGAATCGAAGCCGGTGATGCCAAGAGTTAAAATTCGGTACACTTCCATTTTGCTGGCATCAATAACATAATCAGGGCTGATGGTGATTACGGATAAATGCTCTTTGACTTGTGCAATTAAACCTTTTAAAACGGCAATTTCTCTTTTTAAAGTACTGGAATTATTGGTAGAATATTGTGGGTAAATTAGTTCTTCAATGACTTGAAAACCACTTGGTGATAAGAATTTGTTTTCTTCAACTTCTAATTCATCAAGTGCCGGCCCGTTGATAAATCGTGCTGGGTCTGGCGTAAAATATTCGACAGCCCATTCTATTTTTTTATATGCAATGCGGCTGGATTCAAATGATTTTTGTAGTTTTTTTTGATTTGGGTTTTCGGCAGCTACTTTTTCAAAAGCAAGTAATTCTTGATTGAGTTCCTCTAAATTCGATAACAGTTCTTCTTGAATGGTCAAACTAGTGTATTGTTTTTGACAAGAAAAAAATAGGAGTAATAAAGGCAGCAGTTTTAATAGCGGTTTCATGTTGTGGATTGTCTTAAATACAAAAACAACCCAAAATTTTGGGTTGTTTTCATATCAATAGTTGAGGTAATTATCTTTGTACGTTTCGGATGATGATGGTTTGACCACCTTCTTTATTGGTGTTAAATCCACTACCATCAGCATTTGAAAAAGCATCTTTTTGCCATGTATGTGGATGTATGTTTACGATGAATGTATTTGGAACACCAATTACATCTGAAATGTCTTCCATTGCACCATATTCCCAACTTCCAAAACGCATTTCATTAGTTTGGTTATAGGCTGTATTCCATGCAGCATCAGTTCTCTTGTGATTCATTGTCAACCAAGGTTTGTTTACCTTAGATGCAATGTTGTATTGCCAGATATAAGAATCATGTTTTGCGGCAGTGTAATATGAATCTCCATCCTCTTGTGTGTATACATAATTCTCAGTCACGGTAATGTTATCTGGATTGATAATTCCTGTTCCAGGAGTTGAGTCACCTTCCATTACCAATTCTAATTTTCCTTTTAATGGATTAGCATCGTCTAAAATAAGCTTGTATACACGTCCCCACATGGTGTAACCCGCTACTGGAGCGTTTGCGCTAGCTTGTCCGGTAGCTGTAAAATACAATTCACGGTTGTTTTTTGCAGACCCTTTTCTGTAATCTACATCTTCAACTCTAGAAAAACGAATGGCTCCCAAGTTGTTTACAGTAGTGTTGATTACCGCACCCGTTAAGTTTTTAGCATTTGGAATTTCTACAAAAGATACATCAAATGAGGTTCCTACATTCATGCTAGTCTCTACTTGGTTACCATCATTTCTTTTTAAGGCGTATAATTTTCCGTTGTTTAAATCTCCAACTGTTTCGCTCATATACATAATAACTTGTCCTGCACTGGCGTGAGAGGTAGAGTAAGATTGATCTTCACCAATTACAATAACCGTTTTTCCAGGATAGGCTTGCTTGGTCAATGGTACTGCATTTTCCATACTCGCTTTTCCTAAAGCTGGTAAAACGCGATCCGTTCTCTTTTTCATACTTGTAAGGCCTAATGGATCAATACCATGAACCATACTTTCTTCACCACTTTCTCCAGCAGTCAAAAACAAAGGGCCAAACCCGTGAATTGCTGGTACGGCAAGTGTAGCCGAGCACAAACGAGTCATCCCGCCCACTGCATCAACAATATAATCTCCTTTTACTGGCTTAAGAGTTTTGTCAAAATATACTCTGGATACAGATTTTAATATTTCGTGGTTAGTAATCATAATGTAACCGTCTCCAGCAGGATCTTTCATAAATCCAGCTCCGTCAGGTTGTGCTCCATAAATAAAGCCTGGTGATTGTGCTAATACATCAGGGCTACTCAATAATGAAGTGATTTGTAAGTTTTCAAATCCTTCTTTGGCTACAGCCAATGCAGGAACTGAAGAAACATTTGAAAAATTAATAGCTTTGTTTTCGCTAGGGGTTTCATTTTTGTCGTCTTGACACCCTACCGCTGCAGCTAACAAAAGCGATGATAATGCTATTTTTTTTAAATAATTCTGATTCATGATAATTGTGTTTAGTTCGTTTGAATGCAAAACTATCGCAAGAAACTGAATCTTAGTTTAGGTCAATATTGTTGATTTATCATTAAAATGTTACTCCAAGATTAACACATTGTAAACCTGTTAATTTAAAGTAAAGTTAAGATTATTTACATAATTTGTAAGATTTATATATTCTAATAGCTGTCTTTTAAAATTGCGTTTTAAAGCATTGAGGATTTTATGCTTTTCTTTTTTTGTTACCAAGTTATATTATAATGTAAGTAAATGTTGTTGATCGTGCATCAGTTATGAATGTTACTTTTTGAGCGTGTGCCAAATGACTTTATTCGAGTTGCCATATTCGTTGTTCAAGATATTGAACGTATTGTTTTCATTGAATTTATTAGATATTCTAAGGAAGGATTTTCAAAATTTATTGTAAGTTTACAACCCTTTTAGCAACTTAAATTAGTAGTAATGCAAGAATTTTGGATTTACTTTCAAATAGGTTTAAAACATGTTTTAGATATACATGCCTATGATCACGTTTTGTTTTTAATAGCCCTAACTATTCCTTATTCTTTCAAGGATTGGAAACGTGTAGCGCTATTAGTAACTTTATTTACAATTGGTCACACTATGGCGTTAATGTTATCTGTTTTTGGTATTGTAGCTATTAAAGTAAATGTTGTAGAGTTTATGATTCCAGTAACCATATTAATAACGGCTTTGTTTAATCTTTTTACAGCAGGTAAATCTGGTAAAAAAGAAAGTATCAACCTTGTGTTTTTTACAACTTTGTTTTTTGGGATTATCCACGGTTTAGGTTTTTCAAATTATTTTAAATCTATCTTGGGTGGAGATGCTGCTTCAAAAGTTTTACCTCTTGCTGAGTTTGCCTTGGGCATCGAAGCTGCTCAAATTATAGTTGTTTTTGTACTTCTAATTATTTCTTATTTGGTACAAACCGTTTTTAGATTTTCTAAAAGAGATTGGACCTTAGTCATGTCGGCTTTTGTCATAGGGGTTGTGATTCCGTTATTAGTTGAAAGTGAACTTTGGATACGATAAAATGAGCGAAAAAAAATTAAATAAATACGACAAAGCCTACTTACGAATTGCAAAAGAGTGGAGTTTATTATCTTATTGCAAGCGCAAACAAGTAGGAGCCATTATAGTTAGGGATCGAATGATTATTTCTGATGGGTACAATGGTACGCCAAGCGGTTTTGACAATTGCTGCGAAGATGAGGAAGGACTTACGCGCTGGGATGTATTGCACGCTGAGGCCAATGCGATTCTTAAAGTTGCACGTTCTACGCAATCATGTGAGGGTGCTACGTTATACATTACCCTTTCCCCATGTAAAGAATGCAGTAAGCTAATTCACCAGTCGGGTATAAAAAGAGTAGTATATCACGCTGGATATAGAGATGATTCTGGGATACAATTTTTGATGAAAGCAGGTGTAGAGGTGGAGCACATACCTATAATGGAAGAATAAATGAAATTCAACACAAAATATTTGCCTCTTATTTTATTTGCCACACTAGCTCTTGGTGTGCTGCTGGGCGGATTATTGAATTTCCCCAATGCCTCCCGTTTTATGGGCGATAATAACGCTAAAAATAAACTAAATAAACTCATAGATTTTATTGACAAAGAATATGTAGATGAAGTGAATACAGACTCTATTGTCAACCTTACTGTAGATAATATTCTCGCGCAGCTTGATCCACATTCTGTATACATTTCACCAAGTGACCAGCAAGAAGTAGTTGAAAGTATGCAAGGAAATTTTGTGGGTATTGGCGTTAATTTTTACATGTATAAAGATTCTGTTGCGGTTATAAAACCTGTTGAAAATGGACCTTCGGCAAAAGCTGGAATTCAAGCAGGAGACAGAATTTTATACGCCGGAAAGACAAAGCTTTATGGCAGAAAACTCCCTTCTGATAGCTTGTTTTCTCAACTCAAAGGAACAGTTGGCTCTCAAGTAGAGCTTACTGTGTACAGAAAGACCACCAAGCAAAAACTAAAATTTAAAATAAAAAGAGATGTTATCCCGTTAAACAGTATTGATGTGGCTATGCTCATCAATGCCACTACAGGTTATATCAAAATAAATAGATTTTCAGAGACTACTTATGATGAGTTTATGAGAGGTTTGGGAAAACTAAAAAAACAAGGTGCAAAATCCTTAGTAATTGACGTGAGAGAAAATGGAGGTGGTTATATGGAGGAAGCCATCGCTATCATAGATGAGTTACTGCCAGATAAGCAACTCATTGTTTTTACCAAAAACAAAAACGGAAAAGTGACTAAAACCTTTGCAACAGCAAACGGGCAATTCGAAACAGGAAAACTAACTATTCTTATCAACGAAAATAGCGCATCGGCCAGTGAAATTCTTGCTGGAGCCATTCAAGACAACGATAGAGGTCTTATTGTAGGCCGACGTTCTTTTGGTAAAGGATTGGTTCAACGAGAAATGCCTTTTGCTGACGGATCATCAGTGCGTCTTACCATAGCGCGCTACTACACACCTACAGGACGATCCATTCAAAAACCGTATGCTAAAGGCAAAGAAGCCTATTTTAAAGAGTCGGAAACCCGATTTGAAAATGGAGAGCTGTATGAAAAAGACAGTATTAAAGTTGCGGATACTCTAAAATATAAAACCAAGAAAGGACGAATAGTCTATGGCGGTGGTGGAATAGTTCCTGATGTTTTTGTTCCTATTGAGTTAGAGCACAGCAGCCAAAGTGCGGGTTATATATTGCAATCTGGTATTATGGGGAATTATGTTTTTGAGGATTTAGATTCTCATAACAAGGAGTTCAAAGGAATTGCATATGCGGCGTTACAAGAAAAAATTAATACGTCTGATAATTATTTTAATAAATTTCAAAGATTCATTCTTGATAACGGTCTCGACATTCAGTTTTCTAAAAGTAAGTCGCTTGTAAAAAGATTTCTAACTGCAGAGTACGCAAGACAATTGTTTGGTGAGAACAAGTATTATGAAATTATTCTTAAAGAAGATTCTATGCTTAAAGTAGCATTGAAATTGAAATGATTCAAAAATCAATAAGTTTTTGATCGTATTACTCTAATTTTCTATCGAATGATACTTTTCCTTTTAAAGTATGCTTTAAGAAGTTTATTACTGAATTAATTTTTTCTAATAAAAAAAGGATGCGCTAAAAGTCTAGCGCATCCTTAAATATATTTCAAAATTAACTATACTTTATTATGTTTTTGGATTTGATTTTTCTTCAATCTTTTTGGAAACTCTAAAAATAAGAAGAATCAATACAGCACATAATGAGGCTGCAATACCAATAAACGCAACAATGCTTTCTCCTTGAAAGGGGTTTTTAA
This sequence comes from Flavobacterium sp. FPG59, assembly GCF_002150205.1. NCBI lineage: Bacteria > Pseudomonadati > Bacteroidota > Flavobacteriia > Flavobacteriales > Flavobacteriaceae > Flavobacterium > Flavobacterium sp. FPG59. The sequence goes on from NZ_MTCA01000007.1 coordinate 20,807, forward strand.
AATCTAGTAATGTAACATTAAAGACGATTAAAGCTAGTGCCAAAAATACCAATATGTTAGTGAAAATTTTCATAAATGAGTTTGTTGTTTAAATCTTAGTGTACTGAAAAAGATAGAAGTAAATTCTATGTAACCAATTAAAATTAGGGTGTAAAATTATTAAATTTTATATTAAAGAAACAAACCTTTAACATTAGCAGCAAATAATTTAACAGCAATTGCTAATAATACTACTCCAAAAGTCTTTCGGATCACTCCAAGTCCGTTTTCTCCTAACATCTTTTCAATTTTAGAAGAAGATTTTAAAACGATGTATACTAAAATGATATTCAAGAATATGGCTATTACAATATTGATCGTAAAAAATTGAGAACGTAAGGAAAGTAAGGTAGTCATGGTTCCTGCACCAGCAATAAGTGGAAAGGCTAGTGGAACAATAGATGCTGAACTCGCTTCTTCGTCACGATAAATACGAATGCCTAAAATCATTTCTAAGGCTAGGAAAAAAAGAACAAATGAACCTGCAACTGCAAATGAATTGACATCGATTCCAATTAACTTTAAAAGTTCTTCTCCCGCAAAAAGGAAAACAATCATAATGACTCCTGCTACGATGGAGGCTTTCTCAGATTCGATGTGGCCGTGTTTAGTTCGGAGATCTACAATAATAGGGATAGATCCCACAATGTCAATTACGGCAAAAAGAACCATGCTAACGGTAATTATTTCTCTGATGTCTAACTGCATAATGTTGGTTTTAATGATGCAAAAGTATTCATTTTTGATGTTTAGCGGGTTTAATCTTGTATTATTTTAAGGTCAAGTTAAAAATAAATTGCATTTTCAGGAGTAGTGAAGCCTTCCGTTTTTGCCAAATTCTTTTTTTTGATTTTCAGTGCTTCATTTTTAAATTTCTTTGAATACCTTTGCACCATGTTTCAACTAGGAAAAACCATCGTCTCAGAAGACTTACTCGAAAAAGATTTTGTTTGTAATCTAACTGCCTGCAAGGGAGCTTGTTGTGTAGATGGTGACGCTGGTGCGCCATTAAGTGAGGAAGAAACAAAAATCCTAGAATCTATTTATCCAAAAGTAAAACCTTTTTTGCGCAAGCAAGGTATTGAGGCTATTGAAGCCCAGGGAACTTGGGTAACAGGAACAGATGGTGAACTGGAAACACCACTTATTGACAATAAAGATTGTGCTTATGTTATCTTTGACGGCAAAACTGCTTTATGCGGTATTGAGCAAGCCTACAATCAAGGAATAATCGACTGGAAAAAACCCGTTTCTTGTCATTTATATCCAGTTCGGGTAAAAGATTTTACAGAGTTTGCAGCTGTAAATTATGATAAATGGGACATTTGTGATGCTGCCTGTTCACTAGGACAAGAGTTAGAGGTTCCAGTTTATAAGTTTGTCAAAGAAGCTTTGGTACGCAAGTTTGGTGAAGACTGGTATGCAGAACTAGAGACTGTTGCTCAAGAGCACTTAAACAATTCAAAATAGCACAAAACTACCCCACAATTTCAATTTCTTAAATCCTATATTTTACAGTGGCTAACGCCATTTTGTAAAATATAAACTATTGATTTTCAAATTTTTACAATTAAAGCTATAAACGAGAATTTTTCTTTTCGTTGTTAAAAACTAGGGCCGATTGTGAATAAGTTTGGCTTTTAAATCCAGCAATATTTCACAACCTTTGTACTCCCCAGATCGAATAGAATTTCGTTAAAATCACAACAAAATAAAACAATACAATGACACAAGTGGAACCTATTTTACAAGAAAACAAAAATCGCTTCGTAATTTTTCCTATCAAGCACCATGATATTTGGGAATGGTACAAGAAAATGGAAGCTAGTTTTTGGACTGCTGAAGAAATTGATTTATCGCAGGATTTAAATGACTGGAACAACAAACTTTCTGATGATGAGCGGTACTTCGTAAAACACATTTTAGCATTTTTTGCTGCTTCGGATGGAATTGTAAATGAAAACTTGGCAGAGAATTTTGTGAATGAAGTACAATATGCTGAGGCGAAGTTTTTCTATGGTTTTCAAATCATGATGGAAAACATTCACAGCGAAACCTATTCGTTATTGATTGATACTTACGTGAAAGACGAAGCGGAGAAAGACGAGTTGTTCAATGCACTTGAAGTTTTTCCTGCTATTAAGAAAAAAGCAGACTGGGCTTTGAAATGGATTGAATCAGATTCGTTTGCGGAGCGTTTGATTGCTTTTGCAGCTGTTGAAGGTATCTTTTTCTCAGGTGCATTTTGTTCTATTTACTGGTTGAAAAAGCGTGGTTTAATGCCAGGACTTACCTTTTCGAACGAGTTGATTTCTCGTGACGAAGGAGTTCACTGTGATTTTGCGGTTCACTTACACAATCACCATTTAATCAATAAAGTACCTACAGAAAGAATTAGAGAAATTATTGTGGATGCTTTGAATATTGAAAGAGAGTTTATCACTGAGTCGTTACCAGTATCTTTAATTGGAATGAATGCAGGCTTGATGACACAGTACTTGGAGTTTGTTGCAGATCGTTTGTTAGTAGAACTAGGTTGTGACAGAGAATACAATACAGCTAATCCTTTTGACTTTATGGATATGATTTCATTACAAGGAAAAACCAACTTCTTCGAGAAAAAAGTGGCTGAATACCAAAAAGCAGGTGTGATGAACACCGATGAAGAAGCACAAAAAATTACCTTCGACGCTGATTTTTAATCGGTTTTGAATATACCTACTACCTTCCTAGCCCCGATGGAAGGGAAAATCCTTTTTAGTCCTGATTTTTCTCAGGACTAAAAAGATTGGAATGACAGCGGGATAAGCTCCCAAAATAAAGAAACTGAACTTTATTCTAAATCAGTAACCACCAAATAGTAGATACTGCCACAAGAGTTGTGGTGGTTATGCTGCGAAATAATAAACAAATAACTTAAAACAGAGAAGGGATTTTCTGTTTTTTAAAACCACTTTGCGTATGTATGTAGTAAAAAGAGACGGGCACAAAGAGCCTGTAATGTTTGACAAAATCACGGATAGAATAAAAAAACTATGCTATGGTTTGAATGATTTAGTAGACGCTGTAAAAGTGGCGATGCGTGTTATTGAAGGACTTTATGATGGGGTTACTACCTCAGAATTGGATAATCTTGCGGCTGAAACAGCTGCCTCAATGACCATTGCACACCCGGATTATGCACAATTGGCTGCCCGTATTGCAATTTCGAATTTGCATAAGAACACCAAAAAATCGTTCTCAGAAACGATGAATGATATGTTCAATTACGTGAACCCTAGAAACGGTCAATACGCTCCTTTGTTATCTGAGGAAGTGCACAAAGTAATTATGGATAATGCGGAGTATTTAGACTCGCATATTATATACAATAGAGATTTCAACTACGATTATTTTGGTTTTAAAACGCTAGAAAGATCGTATTTGCTTAAAATAAACGGTAAAATTGTAGAGCGTCCGCAGCACATGTTGATGCGTGTATCTGTGGGGATTCACTTAGGTGATTTGAAATCGGTTATTGAAACGTACGATTTAATGTCGAAAAAATTCTTTACCCATGCTACGCCTACCTTATTTAATGCCGGTACTCCAAAACCTCAGATGTCGAGCTGTTTCCTATTGGCGATGCAAGATGACAGTATTGATGGTATTTATGATACGTTGAAACAAACGGCTAAAATTTCGCAATCAGCGGGAGGAATCGGACTTTCAATTCACAACGTGAGAGCTACAGGATCGTATATTCGTGGAACAAACGGAACTTCAAACGGAATTGTTCCGATGTTGCGTGTATTTAATGATACGGCTCGTTACGTAGATCAAGGTGGTGGAAAGCGTAAAGGAAGTTTTGCAATTTATATAGAAACTTGGCATGCTGATATCTTTGATTTCCTTGACTTGAAAAAGAATACCGGAAAAGAAGAAATGCGTGCAAGAGATTTGTTTTTTGCGATGTGGACTTCGGATTTATTCATGAAACGTGTGCAAGAAGATGGGTTGTGGACTTTAATGTGTCCTAACGAATGCCCGGGCTTGTATGATGTGCATGGAGAAGAGTTTGAAAAAATGTACACTGATTATGAAAAAGCAGGTAAAGGTAGAAAAACCATCAAAGCGCATGAATTGTGGGAGAAAATCCTAGAGTCTCAAATTGAAACGGGAACGCCTTACATGTTGTACAAAGATGCAGCCAATCGCAAATCAAACCAAAAAAATCTAGGTACTATTCGCTCGTCGAATTTATGTACAGAGATTATGGAATTTACTTCAAAAGATGAAATTGCTGTATGTAACTTGGCTTCGTTGTCATTGCCAATGTTTGTTGAAAACGGAGCGTTCAATCACGATTTGTTTTATACGGTAACTAAGCGTGTAACGCGCAACCTAAATAAAGTAATTGATAGAAATTATTATCCGGTTAAAGAAGGAGAAAACTCTAATAAACGCCACCGTCCAATTGGTTTAGGTGTGCAAGGACTTGCAGATGCATTCATTATGTTGCGTTTGCCGTTCACAAGTGACGAAGCTAAAAAACTGAATCAAGAAATTTTTGAAACCATGTACTTTGCGGCCGTAACAGCATCGATGGAAATGGCTAAAGAAGAAGGACCGTATTCAAGTTTTGCGGGATCGCCTATTTCACAAGGGGAATTCCAATACAATTTATGGGGATTAACCGATGGTGATTTATCAGGTCGTTGGGACTGGGCTTCGCTTCGTAAAGAAGTTATGGAGCACGGTGTTCGCAACTCTTTATTGGTAGCGCCAATGCCAACCGCATCTACTTCTCAAATTTTGGGTAACAACGAAGCATTCGAACCGTACACTTCAAATATTTATACCAGACGTGTACTTTCGGGAGAGTTTATTGTGGTAAACAAACACTTACTTCACGATTTGGTAGAGCGTGGCTTGTGGAACGAAAACTTGAAGCAAGAGTTAATGCGTAATAACGGATCGGTACAAGCGCTTGATATCCCTCAGGATTTGAAAGATCTTTACAAAACTGTTTGGGAAATGTCTATGAAGGATATCATTGACATGTCTCGCCAGCGCGGGTATTTTGTAGATCAGTCGCAATCATTGAACTTGTTCATGCAAAATGCTAATTATGCTAAATTAACCTCCATGCACTTTTATGCATGGCAATCAGGACTTAAAACCGGAATGTATTATTTGAGAACAAAAGCTGCCGTTGATGCAATTAAATTTACATTAAACAACGATAAAAAAGCAGAACCTGTTGTTATTAAAGAACAACCCATTGCTATTCCTGTTGTAGCTGAACCTGTAGAAATGACTGCAGCTGAATACCGAGCCATGATCGAACTAGCCAAAAATGCTGGTCCAGAAGATTGTGAGATGTGTGGATCGTAGATAAATATTAAAAAACAGTCAAATAAACAGCTATCATTTTTGGTAGCTGTTTTTTTTAGGAGCTATTTCCTGCTATTCGTTGCAATCTTTTTAAGGCTTCTAGCCTTTATCAGGCTAGAAGCCTTAAAAAGGATTTCCACTGCTATCAGGGCTAGGAATTGAGTATTTTGAAAAGGCTTCTGTTTGTCAAAGTGATTACTGTATTGAGCTGTAGTTACGCCAGAGGGTTAGTTTTAAAACCTTAAAGTGCGAATTTCGAAACACTCTCCTTAAATAGTGTAACTCCACTAGTCCTTTGTGGGTGTACTTTTGTTCATATGCTACATGTATAATTGTGAAGACGGCCAAGTTACTTTACGATGTAGCAAACCACCCTAAAGAAAACAACTATGGAAACTATAGCATTAACTATTTCGGCGGATTTATTAGCTTCTAAAACCAAGCGATTTTTAAACGTGCTCATTGATCTGTTTATTGTTTACTTGTTCACCATAGGAATTGGAGCACTCATAAACGAGATAGGAGTTGTAACAGGCAATTATCATTTGGCAGATTGGATTATCACTTTGTCACCCACAGAAAACGCCTTGTTTGGAATGATAGTGATGTTTTTTTACTATTTCATTATGGAGTTCTATTTGTCTAGAACTTTTGGGAAATACTTCACTAAAACACTAGTTGTAAAACCTAATGGCAGCAAACCAAATCTAAAAAGCATACTCATTAGAACCTTAGTGCGATTCATTCCTGTTGAAATATTTTCCTTTGTAAACAACAATTCAAGAGGTTGGCACGATACATTATCGGTAACTTATGTGGTCAATAAGCATGAATTTTTAGCAAAAGCGAGCTGGTTTAATCCATCTGATGAAAGGGCAGTTTGATATTAGTTTCTCATAAAAAGTAAACCCAGTAGATTTAAAATCTACTGGGTTTTTTAAATTCAATTAAACCGTTACAGTGTTATTTACTGTTATTCTCATTTCTTGAGCTGCCGCTACCATTTCGATTAAGGCCTTTTTGGTTTCTTCCCAATGACGGGTTTTTAAACCACAATCTGGGTTTACCCACAGTTGGTCAATAGGGATTACAGCCGAAGCTTTTTCTAATAATTGCACCATTTCGGTACTCGAAGGAACGCGAGGTGAGTGAATATCATATACGCCTGGACCTATTTCGTTTGGATAATTAAAATCAGCAAAAGCATCCAGCAATTCCATTTGCGATCGCGAACATTCTATGGTAATTACATCCGCATCCATGTCGGCTATATTTTGGATGATATCGTTGAATTCGCTGTAGCACATGTGTGTATGAATCTGGGTGTCATCTTTTACACCACTTGCCGAAATTCTAAACGCTTTTACCGCCCAATCCAAATAGGTTGCCCATTCTTCTTTTCGTAAAGGCAATCCCTCTCTAATAGCAGGTTCGTCTATTTGAATAATCTTAATTCCTGCGTTTTCTAAATCGACTACCTCATCTCTAATCGCCAATGCAATTTGAGTACAGGTTTCTGAACGAGGTTGGTCGTTACGGACAAAAGACCATTGTAAAATAGTTACGGGGCCGGTTAGCATTCCTTTTACCCATTTTGGAGTAAGGGATTGTGCAAAAGCGGACCATTTTACAGTCATTGGATTTGGACGCGAAACATCGCCATAGATAACTGGAGGTTTCACACAACGGCTTCCGTAACTTTGTACCCAGCCGTTTTTGGTAAACGTAAATCCATCGAGTTGTTCTCCAAAATATTCTACCATGTCATTGCGTTCAAATTCTCCATGAACCAACACATCAATACCGGTTTCTTCTTGAAAACGAATCGTTTCTTCAGTTTCCTTTTGTAGTAAATCATCGTATTGTTGTTGATTGAACTCACCTTTTTTGAACTTCGCTCTCCAGCTGCGCACTTCGGTAGTTTGTGGGAAAGAACCAATAGTTGTAGTAGGAAATAGAGGAAGATTCAATACGTCTATTTGTTTTTCTCTACGAACTGAAAACGGATTTTGTCTTTGGTCATCACCTTTAGTAATGCTTGCCACACGATTTTTTACTGTATCATTATGGATCAATTTTGATGTTTTTCGGTTTTCATTAGCAATCGTGTTTTGATCAAAACGGACAGAATTACTGATGTCTATTTCATTAGAGGCAAAATATTTAAGCAGTACTATTTCCTCTGTTTTTTGTTTGGCAAAAGCCAGCCATTGTTTAATTTCTGGTGTTAGTGTTGCGTTGTTGGTTTCTAACTCCAAATCGCAAGGACTGTGAATCAAAGAACAAGACGGAGCGATTAATATCCTGTTTTCACCAAGTGCATCTGTGGCTTTTTTGATAAGCGCTAAAGATTTTTTGAAATCATTTTTCCAAATATTTCTTCCGTCTACAATACCAAGTGAAAGATTTACATTGGCTGATAATTGTCCTGACTCCAGAATGTCATCCAACTGGGAGTGACAACGCACCAAGTCTAAATGCAAAGTGTGGACAGGTAATGCGAGAACAGTTTCAAGATTTTCTCCAAAACAATCAAAATAATTAGCAAGAATCAGTTTGATTTTAGGAAAGCGTTTGTTGATTTCGGTATATACATAAGTGATGGTACTTCGTTCTTTATCAGTTAGATTCAAAGCCAAAAATGGTTCGTCAAATTGAATCCATTCCACGTTTTCAGCTTCTAATTTTTTAAGAATTTCAAAATATACGGGTAGCAATTTATCGATTAAATCAATTCTGTGAAAACCTTCTTCTTTTTCTTTTCCAAGAAGTAAATAGGTAACAGGACCTATAAGCACTGGTTTTGTTGTAATTCCTAAAGCAGTAGCTTCTTTGAATTCGTCGATTATTTTTTGGGAGAATAACTTGAATTCTTGATTTTTTGTGAATTCGGGTACGATATAATGGTAATTGGTGTCAAACCATTTAGTCATTTCCATAGCAACTACATCTTGTCCCTCTTTTTGTGAACCTCTGGCCATGGCAAAATACAAATCGGTAATAGAGTTTGTTTTGGCTAATTCTTGATAACGTTTAGGAATAACGCCTAATGTAAGTGATAGATCAAGGACTTGATCGTAAAACGAAAAATCGTTAGAAGGGATTAAATCGATTCCAGCCTCGACTTGTAATTGCCAGTTTTCCTTGCGGATAGTTGCGCCTACAGTCAAAAGCTCGTCTACTGAAATTTTTCCTGCCCAGTAGGATTCGCAGGCTTTTTTTAATTCTCTGTTGCTACCAATTCGCGGGTAGCCAAGATTGTTTGTTAGCATGTTGTTGCTTTTTAAATGATGAATAAATCAGTTAAAAGCTCTTGCTGCATTTCAAAATGTTTGTTAGAAATGAAAAGAAGAAAGGAGAATACGTTACAAAAGAGAAATGCACAATAAGGCATAAATAGTCATGCTTATTGTGTTCAGAACGCACCTACCTGACTATTGCTTCAAATCGCGAAAGCATTGTCAATTCGATATAAGGCAGGTCTCCTGACTTGTAACATTTTTATCATCCTTCCCATTTGCCATTGGCATACAGTGGATTTTTTCTCAGATAAAAACTTTTTGTGTTACTTACAGTTGCGCGACAGTTCGTGATTTACACACGATTCCCTATTAATCTACAGTTAAGTAAAACCCTTATCGGTTGATGAAGAAATAAATTAAGAACTTAAATAGGTCGCTAAAGTAATACTAATCCTTTGATTTTTTTTTCGATAAGTTTATTAATTTGTTATTTTTAGTACATTGTATTACTAGGATTCTATACTTTATATTTTTCAGGTGAATAAGTTATACCTAACCTTATTTCACTTGATAATGTATCTATTTCTGCTATCTTTGGAAATAAATTTTAAAAAGTAATGATGAACTGGGAACAACTTTTATCACTTAAACGTCAAGGCGACAAAGGCAAACGATTGCGTGTAGAACAAGACGATACCCGTTTGGGATTTGAAGTAGATTATGATCGAATCATTTTTTCTTCGGCGTTTAGAAGTTTACAAGATAAAACACAAGTTATTCCATTATCCAAAACTGATTTTGTACATACCAGATTAACACATAGTCTGGAAGTATCAGTTGTTGGGCGTTCTTTGGGGCGTTTGGTGGGAAAAAAAATAATCGAAAAATACCCGCATTTAAAAGAAGTACACGGTTATCACATGAATGATTTTGGGGCAATTGTGGCTGCAGCATCATTGGCGCATGATATTGGGAATCCGCCTTTTGGACATTCGGGTGAAAAAGCCATTGGAGAATATTTTTCGATAGGAAACGGACAAAAATACAAAGATCAACTTACTGCAAAAGAGTGGCAAGATTTAATAGATTTTGAAGGTAATGCTAATGGTTTTTCGGTACTTACAGCAAGCAGACCAGGAATAGAAGGAGGACTTCGGATTTCGTATGCAACTCTTGGTGCTTTTATGAAATATCCCAAAGAGAGTTTGCCTAAAAAACCAACCAAAAATATCGCTGATAAAAAATATGGTTTTTTTCAAACTGACAAAGCTTTTTTTCAAGAAGTAGCACATGACATGGGTTTGATTCCGAATAAATCCGGAGAAGATGTTGGTTTTGAACGCCATCCTTTGGCCTATCTCGTTGAAGCTGCTGATGATATTTGTTATACCATTATCGATTTTGAGGACGGAATGAATCTTGGTTTGGTTTCGGAGGATTTTGCATTGGAATACCTGATAAAATTAGTAAAAGACAGTATTGATACTTCTAAATACAAAACCCTTGAGACCAAAGAAGATCGCATTAGCTATTTGCGCGCTTTGGCAATAGGAAGCTTAATCAACGATGCCGTTAAAGTTTTTGTTGAAAACGAAGAGCTTATTTTACAAGGAAAATTTCCTTATGCCTTAATGGATAAAAGCAAGTACAAAGCTCAGATGGATGATATTATCAAGATCAGTGTCGAGAAAATCTATCAAAGTCGTGAGGTAATTGAAAAAGAAATTGTAGGTTATCAAATCATACAAACCTTATTGGATAAATTTATTACCGCATTTGACAATAATTATAATGGTGTAGCATCTAATTATGATGCCTTAATTTTAAAAATGCTACCCGAAAAGCATCAATTAGAAAAAGAGGATTTGTACGGTCGATTGTTACATATTTGTCATTTTATTTCGTTGTTGACAGATGGTAATGCGCTAGAATTGTTTGAAACGATAAACGGAAAAAAAAGAGATTAAAAATTAAAATGCATATTCAATACCTACTCCTATAGCTTGCCTTAACTGTGTTTTTGGACCCTCTGTAACTTGATTGCCTTCTATTTCTCTTTTTGATTTGATATCGTCATCATAAATGACGTGGGCACCAATATTTGCTTTTACATATTGGTTCACCACGAGTTCCACTTGTAGATCACAATCTATATCGATATTGCCAAAACGATTGATATAATCAGAGTATAGGGTTAATCTGTTTTCTAAATTAATGTTCTTAAATATCTCTTTTTTGTATTTATTGGTTACTAGAAAACCCAATTCAACTTTAGCTTTTTCTCCTTCGGTAATTAAATTCCCATCTAGGTCATAGGTAGCTTTTACAACCCCAAAAGCACCTTGGTTTGCTAATCTTTGATCGAGAACAAGGGTGGTTTTAAAAGTAAATGGAGAGATGTAAAGAGTTCTCTTTTTTTCTTTATCAATATTTTCTGCTCCTATTCCCATAAAAATATATGCTGGTGCAAATGGTTTTGATATGGCATTTTCAGTATTTGGATAAGCAAAACCATTAGTAAATTGAGTATTGAAATTAAATTTTGCAGAATGAAACCAATTAGAGAGTGTGTCTCTACGATATCCAAAGGTAGAATTCAGCTGAATAGCGTCTTCTGTTTTTCGAATGGCCACTCCATCTTGTTTGTTTAAGCCATATTTTATAATGAGCTCATTAGACCAGTTGTAGTTATCACGCGCATAATTTCTATGAAATTTACCTTTAAGTAATCCAGATATCGAGCTTGTTCCCCCAGCAGACCAGTTTACAAAGGCTACTTCGGAAATGTCAAAACCCAAACTATTTTTTTTACTCCAGTACGAAAAAGGCAATAAATGTGTTTTAGTTCTGATTTTAAGCGGTATGCGTTCTATTTTGTCTGTTTTTGTTAATACAGTTACAGGAGCTAAGGAATACATTTTATTATTTTGAATGGTATCTTGTGAAAAACACAATTGTGATATTGCAAACGAAAAGATTATAAGGTATCGTAATAAGTTCATTTGAAGCATAGGTTTTTGGAAATTAATAATTCAAAAAAAGTTTTTCTAGACTAGAAACGTCAATTTTGCAATATTGTTGTAACTCGTTTACAGTTCCGTGTTCTATAAATTCATCTGGAATTCCTAGAACAGTAATTTGTGATTGGTATTTATAAGTGACTGCAAACTCTGTGATGGCACTACCAAATCCTCCTTTTACGGTACCGTCCTCAAGGGTAATGATAGAGTCAAATTGACTGAAAATTTGGTGTAAACTTTTTTCGTCTAATGGTTTTACAAAAGGGAAATCATAGTGGGCAATGGTATTGGTTTTTTTTATTTTGGCTAGAGCCAAAGTAACATTATTTCCAATAGTACCATTCGATAAAACAGCCACTTTTGAGCCGGCTACCAAGCACGAGCTAGCTCCGATTGTAATTTTTTGATATTTTCCTCTATAGTTTTCTTGCCAGTTGTTGATGACGCCGCGACCTCTCGGATAACGTATGGCAATTGGGTTTGCAAGTCCTAATTGCGCTGTATATAAAATATTTTGAAGTTCAATTTCATTTCTTGGAGCATAAATAATTAGGTTAGGAATGCAACGCAGGTAAGCCAAGTCAAAAACACCGTGATGCGTAGCGCCATCTTCGCCTACTAAACCTGCTCTGTCCAGGCAAAAAATTACCGGAAGATTTTGCAATGCTACATCATGAATTATTTGGTCATAAGCCCTTTGCAAAAATGTTGAGTAAATATTGCAACAAACAATCATGCCTTGTGTTGCCATTCCGGCGGCCAAAGTCACTGCATGCTGTTCAGCAATTCCTACATCAAAAGCACGTTTTGGGAACGTATCCATCATGAATTTTAAGGAACTACCAGAGGGCATCGCAGGGGTGATTCCTATAATCTTTTCGTTTTTTCGAGCCAAGTCTAAAACGGTCAAGCCAAAAACATCTTGGTATTTTGGAGGTAAATTTTCTTCTTGTTTTGTAATGATTTCGCCAGTTGCTGCATCAAATTTTCCTGGCGCGTGGTACTTTACTTGATCCTCTTCGGCTTGTTGCAGGCCTTTTCCTTTGGTGGTAATTAAATGTAAAAATTTAGGGCCTTTTATTTTTTGCAAACGCCTTAATTCTTTGATTACAGCAAAAATGTCATGACCGTCAATAGGTCCCGAATAATCAAAATTCAAGGACTTGATCATGTTGTTTTGCCTTGGGTTTTTCCCCTCTTTTACAGCAGTGAGGTATTGTTTCAAGGCACCCACGCTAGGATCAATCCCAATAGCGTTATCGTTAAGAATTACGAGTAAATTGGCATCAGTAACTCCAGCGTGATTCAATCCTTCAAAAGCCATTCCTGAAGCGATAGATGCGTCACCAATAATAGCTATGTGTTGTTTGTTGAAATCGCCTTTCAAATTTGAAGCAATTGCCATTCCGAGTGCTGCTGAAATAGAAGTAGAAGAATGGCCTACGCCAAAGGTGTCATAGTTGCTTTCACTTCTTTTTGGGAAACCAGAAATACCACCGAGTTGACGATTGGTATGAAAATTTTCTCTTCGGCCGGTCAGGATTTTATGTCCATAGGCTTGATGACCCACATCCCAAATTAATAAATCATTTGGGGTGTCAAAAACATAATGCAAGGCAATTGTTAATTCAATAACACCAAGGCTTGCGCCAAGATGGCCTTCTTTTACAGCCACAATATCGATAATAAAATCGCGTAATTCTTGAGCAACTTGGGGAAGTTGCGCTTCATCAAGCAAGCGTAAATCGGTTGGGTTATTGATGTTTGAAAGTAAACTATTTTTCATTGTTTTATAAAAAGCAAATTTACGTTTTTAATGTTACAACTTATCGCTTTCAAACTTGGTAATTCGTTTAATGAGCAAAGTGTCAATCTTCGTTATAACTTTAGTTCTAAAAAAAGACTTTTTAATGGTGTCTGGCACAAGTATCAGTGATAACTGAAAATCACAATTTATTGGTTTACCATACTCTACGCCAGGGTACCATTTTGGAGATAACTTTAAAACTCTAGATAATTCCTCATTACTTGTAACATCTAGTCCTTTTACTATTTTAACGTCTTTCAAATTTCCATCTTTTTCAATACTAAAAGAAGCAATAATTTCACCTCGTAAATTTTTATCATTTTTAGGGACTTTGAAACTATCTTTAATAAAGGAATAAAACATAGAAATACCGCCTTTAAAATCTGGATATACACTAATTCCCATGCTGCCATACACGGTATGATCTTCATATATAACGTTTGTTTCATTTTTAGTTTCTTGTTCTTTTTTTGATGCTACTTCCCCACATTTAATTGCTTTAGGCTTTTTAAATTTTATTTGATTTACATTTGATGTGGGTTGTATTACATTTTTCAACGAATCTTTATATGGTTGGGGTACTGATTTATTAATACTAATACTTTTACTCTTACTTTGTTTTTCAACGACCTCAACAGCATCAATTTTTTGTTTGTTTCCGTTTTTATCGGCACAACTAAACAAAGTGCTTCCCATTGTGATGAACAGTGCTAACAAGAACATTTTGTGATACTGAGTTTGCTTATAAAGTAAATGACTAGGGATTTGAATGGTAATCGAATCTAATTGCGATTTTCTCATTCTACCACAGATATTCTGGTTTTGATTTTGGATGAAAAAATGTTGCACTTCTTTGGGTAGCATTTCAGTAAAATCAACAACGGTTTTAGCGCAACTCATACAAAAACGACCTTGGTCATTTGGAGTCATTTTGTTCCAATCTTCTTGACAAGGTTCTGAAATTGTGATTTTATACTTCCTTTCCATATGCTACGTTTCTGATTATAAAATTAACGAAAATTATTTCAAATCCGTACTTTTGCTGTATGATAAACCCATTCACCGACGAATATTTCATGAAAAAAGCTTTGCAGGAAGCTGAAATGGCTTTTGAAAAAGGCGAAATTCCTGTTGGAGCCCTAATTGTTATTGATAATAAAGTCATTGCACGAAGTCATAATTTAACCGAATTACTTCATGATGTGACAGCACATGCCGAAATGCAATCTATCACTGCTGCTGCAAATTATCTAGGTGGAAAATATTTAACAGGTTGCACGCTTTATGTAACACTCGAGCCTTGCCAGATGTGTGCTGGTGCTTTGTATTGGAGCCAAATTTCTAAAATTGTTTTTGGAGCTCGTGATGAACAACGCGGTTTTATCACTCTTGGAACAAAATTGCATCCTAAAACTTCTGTAGTGCAAGGAATCATGGCCAATGAAGCCGCTGATTTGATGAAACGATTTTTTGCTGAGAGAAGGAAGTAGACTATTCAAGATACTCCCTAGCCCAGATAGCAGTGGAAATCCTTATGTGCCAATCCCGAAACTTCGGGACGGCATATAAGATTGTAACGAATAGCTGGATTAGCTTCTAAAAAATACCTTTAAAAAAATAATTTCCTCTCAAAGAATTTTCTTCTTAAAATAATAAATTAATTATTCTACATTTACTACAATATTACGGTAACTATATAGTTATTGTGTTACTTGTGAGATGTTGCAATAATTTAATTTATAACCCATTAACTCTAGCTAAAAGTGAAAACAAAAGGATTAATTTACGTGTTTTGTGTGTTTTTTTTGTTTCAAGCGTGTGGTAGAAAATCTGCCGCCGATTTTAATTCAGATTTTTCACTATTCAAAGAGTTTATCGTCAGTTTTACGGGAGGAATTGTCTCTTCAGAATCGGATATTAGGGTAGTTTTGGCTTTTGATAAAAAAGAATGGAAAGTCAACGAGGTTTTAGATAACGATTTGTTCACCATTTCTCCAAGTGTAGACGGTAAAGTAATTGCGCTTTCAACCAATACGATTGCTTTTATTCCTGAAAAAAAGCTGGAATCAGGCACGGAATATCAAGTGACTTTGCATTTGGATCAACTGAATCCAAAGGTTGCTGAAAAAGATAAAACATTATCCAATTTTAACTTTACGGTAAAAACGATTAAGCAAGATTTTGTGGTCAATACGCTGGATTTGCAGTCCTACAGCCCAGAATACCAATACTTGAATGCGGTACTTAAAACAGCAGACAATATTGATTTGGAAACCGCTAAAAAATTGATTGAAGCCGAGCATAACGGAGATGATTTGAAAATAGTTTTCGAAAAAACCACTGCAGTTGGAAAAGAATTCAAGTTCAGAATTGACAGCATTCAACGATTGGAATCTAAAAGCAATTTGGAGATAAAATACGACGGAAGTGATTTTGATATCGATCAAAAAGGGACTATCGATTTCCCGATCACGGCATTGAAAGAGTTTAAAGTGGTTAAGACCGAAATTCAAGAAGGAGATAATCAAACCTTGTCTATTAATTTTTCGGAACCCTTAGAAAAAGGACAAGATTTTAAAGGATTGGTTGCTATTCAAAACACCAATAATTTAAAGTTTTCTGCACAAGGAAATGTGTTGAAAGTTTATTTTAGTAATGACGTACCCGTTCAAAAACCTGTTGAAGTGGCTCCAGAGCCAGTGGAAGCAGTTGTAACTGTTGATACTTCAGTCGTAGTTGTTGATAGTGCAGTGGTTGAGGAACCTGTAGAAGTTGCTATTGTTGAGCCTGAGCCAGTTGTGGATTTGCAAAAATTGACAGGAGAACTATTGTTAGAAGTTTTTCAGGGAATAGAAAGTGAATACGGTAGAAAGTTAAATGAGAATTACACCGAGAAAATATCCTTTGATGAAATAAAGCCAAGTGTTCGGTTTATCAAAAACGGAACCATTTTGCCAAGTTCTAATAACTTAAAACTCAATTTTGAAGCGGTAAACCTAAGTGCTGTTGATGTAAAAGTGTACAAAATTTACAAAAACAACATCATGCAATTTTTGCAATACAACGAGCTCAATGGTAGCCAAAACCTAAAAAGAGTGGCGCAACCTATTGCCAAATCAACTCTGAATTTAAAAGAAAATACATTACTAAATCTAAGTAAGTGGAACACTTTTGCTTTGGATTTATCTAAAATTATTACTCCTGAACCAGGTGCAATTTATAGGGTAGAGTTTGTTTACAAGAAAAAATATTCTTTGTACAAATGCGAAACCGCCGATGTGGATACAACCGAAGAGGAAGAAGAGATTGATGAAAATGATGTTAATTACAGCGGAAACTCTTATGATGATTATTACTACGATGATTACGAATGGCGGGAAAGTCAGGATCCTTGCTCGAGTTCGTATTTTTATAATGCCAAAATAGCAACTAATATTTTGGCTACTGATTTGGGTGTAATTGCTAAAAGAGGCGAAAACAAATCGTATTTGTTTGCCGTAAATAATATTGTCACCACGGAGCCAGTTACAAATGCAACAGTAGATTTGTATACTTTTCAGCAGCAAAAAATAACTACAGGAACCACCAATAGCGATGGAATTGCGACTTTTCAGTTGGATAAATTTGCCTATTTTGCTATTGTAACGCAAGGTTCGGAGTCTACTTATGTTAAATTAGACGACGGGAATTCATTGTCAGTGAGTAATTTTAATGTGTCTGGCGAGACTTTACAGAAAGGACTTAAAGGGTTCATTTATGGAGAACGAGGCGTTTGGCGACCTGGGGATAACTTGTATTTGTCCTTCATTTTGAATGATGCTTCGAATAAAATTCCACTAGGACATCCTATAAAATTCAGACTATCCGATCCAAATGGAAAAGTAACGTATCAAACGGTTCAAAAATCGAATGAATGGAATCATTATGCGTTTACAGTTCCAACAGCAAATGACGCGCCTACTGGAAATTGGGAAGCAATGGTTAGTGTGGGTGGTGCGAAGTTTTACAAAAGCATCAAGATTGAAACGATTAAACCCAATCGTTTAAAAATCAAAAATACTTTCAAACGAGCTATACTTTCTTCGGCTTATCCCAATACGAGCAATCTTGAAGTAGCTTGGCTTCATGGCGCTGTAGCCAAAAATTTGAACGTTGAAATGCAGGCCAAATTTTCACAACAAATAACGACTTTCAAAAATTATGACAAGTATATTTTTGATGATTTGGTTCGAAAATTCAGCACCGAAGAAGTTACCGTTTTCTCTGGGAAATTAGATGCCACTGGAAAAGCGAATGCTACGATAGATCCAAAAATACAAGGAGAAGCTCCTGGAATGTTGAAAGCCTCGTTCATTACCAAAGTGTATGAAGAAGGCGGCGATTTTAGTACTGATGTCATTGCGACGACCTATTCTCCGTACCCTACTTATGTGGGGATAAAGTCACCTGAGCCTAACAAATACGGAATGCTAGAAACCCGTACCATGAACCAATTTGATGTGGTTACGGTCGATGAAAACGGAAGACCAAAGTCGGTTAAAAACCTGGAAGTAAAAGTGTATAAAGTAGAATGGCGCTGGTGGTGGGATGCATCTAGTGATAATTTATCGAATTATAACGCTGATAATGCAACGACTTCGTATAAAACTTTTATAATTAATACTGATGCGAGCGGAAGAGGAAATGTTCGTTTTGCCTTGACTGATGAAGAGTGGGGACGTTATATGATTCGGGTTTCTGATGCTGTTGGCGGACACGCAACGGCTTTGACGGTAAATATCGATTGGCCAACATGGTCTGGAAAAACTAGAAATACTGATGCTTCTACTGCCAATATGTTAGTGTTTTCGACTGATAAGGAGAAGTATGCTGTGGGTGAAAATGCTCAAATTTCGTTCCCATCAAGTGCAGGAGGACGCGCTTTTATTTCTATCGAAAATGGTTCGAAAGTAGTACAAACGCTTTGGGCGAAGACCCAAAAAGGAGAAACCAAAGTTACCATTCCGATTACAGCTGCTATGGCTCCAAATGTGTATTTTAATATTACGTTGTTACAACCGCATGCTTCAACCAAAAATGATTTGCCAATCCGAATGTATGGAATTGTGCCCATTGAAGTGGTTGATAAAAACACCATTTTAACTCCCAAATTAGTAATGCCTGATGTGTTGCGTCCGGAGCAATCATTCGCTATAAAAGTGAGTGAACAATCTGGAAAAGCAATGACCTACACCATTGCTATTGTTGATGAAGGATTATTGGATTTAACCCGTTTCAAAGCGCCAAATGCCTGGGACAGCTTTTATGTTCGAGAAGCTTTGGGTGTAAAAACATGGGACATTTACGACGATGTGATTGGAGCGTATGGCGGAAAAGTAAATCAGATTTTCAGTATTGGTGGTGACCAAGATTTGGGTGGTGGAAAAGCCAAAAAAGCCAATCGTTTCAAACCGGTTGTAATTTATATGGGACCTTTTAAATTAGAAAAAGGACAAACGAAAACCCATCAAGTAAAATTACCGAAATACATTGGTTCTGTAAAAACAATGATCGTGGCTGGCGATGTAACTACAAGTGCGTATGGAAGCGCCGAAAAAGCAACTCCGGTTCGCAGTCCGCTGATGGTTTTAGCTTCGTTGCCAAGAAAAATTTCTCCATCCGAAAAAGTGACGATTCCAGTGACCATTTTTGCCATGGAAAAAAACATCAAGAACGTTACGGTTCAGATTAAAACGAACAACGGATTAAAAGTTATTGGAAGTGCCACTCAAAAATTGTCATTTGCTCAGCCTGACGAAAAAATGGCTTATTTTAATTTGGCCGTGGGTTCTGTTACCGGAATAGGGAAAGTGCAAATTGTAGCGAATTCTGGAAAGGAAAAATCAGTGTATGATGTAGAGATTGATATGACCAATCCGAATCCAGTCACCAATACATTTACGGATGTGATTTTGGAACCAAATAGTACTAAAACTATTTCGTGGAAAACATTTGGTGTTTCGGGAAGTAATAAGGCAAAACTGGAGGTTTCCTCGATGCCAACCGTCAATTTAAACGGGCGACTACAATATTTGATTCAATATCCTCATGGTTGTGTAGAGCAAACCACTTCGTCGGTTTTTCCACAATTGTACCTAAATGATATTATGGATTTGGATGCTACGCGCCAGCAATTAATTCAAAAAAATGTGACTGCAGGAATTACTCGTTTAGGAGGTTTTCAATTATCGAATGGTGGAATGGCATACTGGCAAGGAGGAACCGTTGCCGATGATTGGAGCACTTCGTATGCGGGACATTTTATGATTGAAGCAGAGAAGAAAGGGTATTTCTTGCCGATTAATTTCAAAACCAAATGGATTTCGTATCAGCAAAAAGAAGCCAAGCAGTGGCGATTTGAACCGAGTTATGGAAATGATTTGGCGCAATCGTATCGTTTATACACATTAGCGTTGGCGGGAGTACCCGATTTGTCTTCGATGAATAGATTGCGTGAAACCAAAGGAATTTCGAACGAAAGTAAATTGCGTTTGGCTTCGGCTTATGTATTGGCGGGGCAAAAATCGGCAGGTTTATCGTTGTTGCTGAATACTTCAATTGATGATAATTCCAACTATAATTATTACTATTACGGATCTGCTGATAGGAATCGTGCCATGGCTTTAGAAACTTTGTTATTGCTTGGGCAAAAGCAAAAAGCATTTACAATGGCAACAAAATTAGCCAAAGATATGTCTAGCGACCAATGGATGAGTACGCAAACTACAGCGTATGGATTGTATGCAATGGCTAAATTTTCTGTGAGTAATGGTCCAAAAGGAATCGATGTTCAGTTTACCAAAGATGGAAAAGCACAATCAATAAAAACAACAAAAACCATCGCAGACCGAAGTTTAGTTGTCAAAACGGGTTCGAATAGTGTGACTCTAAAAAATAACAGAAAGAATAGATTGTATGTTCGTGTGCTGAATACAGGAATTCTTCCAATTGGACAAGAAAAAGCGATTCAAAGCAATGTTTCGGCTTCGATTGTTTTCAAAAACAGAAAAGGAAGTGTTGTTAATGTGTTTAAAATCAATCAAGGAACTGAATTTATTGCTGAGGTTACGGTTAAAAACCTAAAAAATGAGCGTGTAGAAAATGTAGCGTTATCTCAAATTCTACCTTCTGGTTTCGAAATTGTAAATACCCGTTTCACGGATTATGGAGACGCCACCAATAACGTAGCTGATTATATTGATATTCGCGATGATAGAACCAATTTCTATTTTGGATTGAAAGCTGGAGAAGTTAAAACGTTCAGAATATTGCTGAATGCCTCTTATTTAGGAACGTATTATTTGCCTGGATTGCAATGCGAAGCGATGTATGACAATACATTTTTGGCCAGAACGAAAGGGTTTTGGGTACAAGTGGTGAAGTAATACTAAATGGAACGCAGATAATACGGATGCAACGGATTTTAAACAGATTGGAATAAGGTCTTTGGCTCAAAAAAATCTGCGTAAATCTGCAAAATCTGCGATAAAATCTGTCATGTAAATAACGCGGATGCAACGGATTTTACACGGATTGGAATAAGTTTTTTGGTTCAAAAAAAATCTGCGTAAATCTGCGTGAAAATCTATTACGCAAATAACGCGGATGCGACGGATTTTACGCGAATTGCAATGGGCTTTTGGCCCAAAAACAAATCTGCGTAAATCTGCAAAATCTGCGTGAAAATATAGCACGCAGATTTTGCACATTCACGCAGATAAAACAGTAACTAAATGATGTTTTTAAAATTATTACAATATTTTGCGTCCCTTACGGTTAAATAAAAATCACTTTGAAAAACAAACTAATAGCGTTCCTGCAACGCATCATCAATGGGATAAAAACAAATAAAATTAAATCATCAATTGCCTTTTTGCTGTTGGTGGTTTATTATTTTTCGTTGCCACGAACTTTGTTTCAAGAACCTTATTCAACAGTGATTGAAAGCAAGGAAGGAGAATTGCTTGGCGCCAAAATTGCTCTCGATGGGCAATGGCGGTTTCCTGCGCAAGACAGCGTTCCCGATAAATTTAAAAAATGTATCGTTTATTTTGAAGACGAATATTTCTATAAACACCCCGGATTCAATCCTGTGGCGATGGTCAATGCGGTTCAGCAAAACAGAAAAGCAGGCAAAGTCGTTCGCGGCGGAAGCACGATGACACAACAAGTTATTCGCTTGTCCAGAAACGGAAAAGGCCGAACCTATTTCGAGAAAATAATCGAACTCATTCTTGCCACCCGATTAGAAATGGGTTATTCTAAAAACGAAATTTTAGAATTGTATGCTGCTCATGCTCCTTTTGGCGGAAATGTGGTGGGTCTTGAAATGGCTTCTTGGCGGTATTTTGGTGTACAGTCGCATCAATTGTCTTGGGCAGAAAGCGCAACATTGGCGGTTTTACCTAATGCGCCTAGTTTGATTTATCCCGGGAAAAACCAAATCAAATTATTGAGCAAGCGCAACCGACTTTTATTGAAGTTAAACCACGAAGGAGTAATTGATCAACAGACTTACGAACTTTCGATAGAAGAACCTTTGCCGCAAAAACCGTATGATTTACCACAAATTGCACCTCATTTATTGCAACGTGTCGCGAAGAATCAAGTAGGAACTCGGGTGAAAACGACAGTAGAAATTGGGTTGCAAAACAGAGTTAATCAAATTGCAAAGTATTATTACAATCAGTACAAGCAAAATGAAGTGCATAATTTGGCTATTTTGGTAATTGACGTCTCGAATAGAAAAGTGATGAGTTATGTTGGAAATTCACCTACGGACGGTAATCATCAAAAAGATGTTGATATTATTGATGCACCAAGAAGTACAGGAAGTATTCTGAAACCGCTTCTATATGCCGGTATGCTGGATGATGGGGAGCTGTTGCCGAATACCTTAGTAGCAGATATACCAACGCAGATTGCGGGTTATACGCCTCAGAATTTCAACCTGACATTTGATGGAGCCGTTCCAGCGCATCGGGCATTAGCACGATCCTTGAACATCCCTTCTGTATTGATGCTACAGGATTTTGGAGTGAATAAGTTTTATGAAGAATTGCAGCGATTTAAATTACGGGATATTTCAAAACCGCCTGATCATTATGGCTTGTCACTTATTTTGGGTGGTGCCGAAAGTAATTTGTGGGATTTGTGTAGAACGTACGCCGGTTTATCTTCGACTTTAAATTATTTCAATAAAAATCAAGGAAACTACAGATCAAATGAATTTGCAGAGCTGAATTACGATGATGATTTTCAAGTTGATTTTGGTGATGAAACCAAGCAAAAGAACATCTTGGGTGCAGGATCAATTTGGCTAACTTATAACGCAATGGAACAAGTCAATCGTCCCGAAGGTGATGAGGCTTGGAAATTTTATGATAGTTCACTAAAAATAGCTTGGAAAACGGGAACAAGTTTTGGGAATCGGGATGCGTGGGCGATAGGTACTAATTCAAGATATGTGGTAGGCGTGTGGGTAGGTAATGCAACAGGCGAGGGTAGACCAACCTTGACGGGAGTTACTAGCGCAGCGCCCATTTTGTTTGATGTCTTTAATTTGTTACCTAGACAACGATGGTTTGATACACCAATTAAAGATTTAGCAGAAGTTGAGGTGTGTAGTTTAAGCGGTCATTTGGCTAAGGATGGTTGTCCGAAGATAAAACAACTCGTTTCGAAGAAAGGAAAAAATACTTCGATTTGTCCGTATCATAAAACCGTACATTTGGATAAATCATTGCAATTTCAAGTGAACAGCAGTTGCGAAAACATTGAAAATATAGTGACTAAGAACTGGTTCATTTTGCCGCCTGTAATGGCTTGGTATTACAAAAGTCAGCATATTGAGTATTCGCCATTGCCACCGTTTAGGAGTGATTGTATGGGAACACAAACCGCAACAATGGATTTTATTTATCCGAAAACAAATAGCAAAATCTATCTTACCAAGAATTTTAATAGTGAAGTTCAGCCCGTGATTTTAAAAGTAGCGCATTCGCAAAGAGATAGTAAACTTTTTTGGTACGTTGACCAAGTGTTTAAAGGCAGTACGAAAACCTTTCATGAAATGCCAATCTCGGCAACAACAGGGTTTCATTACATTACTGTGGTGGATGAATTTGGTAACGAAATTCGGAGGAAGATTGAGATTGTAAAAGAGTAGTTTTTTAAATTATTCTCCGGTGTAATCCTGAAGTAAATAAACCAGCATATTTCGTGTTGGTTTTTTATTTCTAAATTGTTTGATAACAATAGGAGCATTGATCTTTTTAAAACTCTTTTGATAAAGCTCTTTTGGGTCGCTAAAACTATTTGAAACGGTTACGAAATAAGCATCATCTCCAGTTTTAAGCTGTTCTCTATAGGAATTTAACCAAGCGTACGTGTGAATGTCTTCCAGTTTTCCTAAAGCAATAAAATCTAAACCTAGAGGTTGTGCAATATAATTGTCAATGTGCGCTCCTGGAAACCATTTGTTATTTAGGATGAAAGTAGTTTTTGTTAAACCTGATTGTAGATCTTTATCGCGAACTTTTTTAAATTCAGTTTTAAAGAAGTTCCAATCATACATATCCAGTGTAAAGTCCTTTTTTCCTAAGGATATTTCATCTTTGCTGCCAATTGTTCCTGGGTAAAAATCTATGGTTAGAATTCCTGTCACCGTAATTACAGAAATCAATATACAAGAGGAATAAACTGATTTTCTCCAAATTGGGAATGTAATTTTACTTTTTTCTATTTCATCTGAAATGTAACACGAAGCAAGTATCAACAGCGTTACAAAAGCGGGGCCAGACCAATGCGGTAGGGTGTCTCTGAAGAAGGAGAGGATAAGTAATATTATAATTAAAGGCAAACTCAAGAAAAGAAGCAGTCTCTTTACGGGTTTTTCAATATCAATTTTGTTTTTCCAAACGGCAATTAAAGAAATAAGTATCAAAAAATAATTGATAGGATTGTTGTAAAAAAATCCTCCAAAAAATTCTCTAAAAAAGCTCGAAGGGTTAATTCCTCTGCTGATTGTGACTCTTTGACTATGATAGGTATACGTAATAAAATGGTTCTCGACGTTCCAAATTAAGATTGGTGAAATCAGGAGTAAAGTGATTAGAAATGCTAAATAAAGATAACCATTCTTAAGTAAATCTCTTTTATAACTTAAAATATACAATCCAAAACCTCCCCATAAAAAAGTACCGTGAATTTTACTCATAATGCATAATCCACTAAATAAACCGAATAAAATAAGATAATAATTTAGTTTTTTTTGATTGGCTTCCCCTGAAACAATTTGAATTAGAAAGTAAACACTAATCAGCCAAAAAAACAATTGAGGCGAATCCGGAAGAATAAAAACACCAGCAATTATACTAGAATATAAAGAACTAGTATACAGTAAAGAGGCTATTATACCGGCCTTTTTATTTTTGATTCCTTTGCAGATATCATAAATTAGGTAAGTGTTAATAGCTCCGAGAGCGATTGCTCCTAGGCGAACAAATATCTCATTGGTGAAATGGAGATTGAAAGTAGTTAGACGGATCAATAAAGCAACCATCGGTGGATGATCAAAATAGTTCCATTGCAGGTGTTGTGCGTACGTGAGGTAATACACTTCGTCATTGCCTAAACCAATTGACATTGCAATAATACACCTAACAAGTGTCGCAATAGTTATAATTAAAATTAATTGTTGGTTTTCTTTCATTTTAATTTAAATGTATACAGTGAGTTAGCTGTGAAATTCCAAATAAAAACAATAACAATGACTATGACTTTGCAAACGTAAAAATTGATTTTGGTGTTCTTTTGAAGTAAATATAAGAATGAAGTGTTTAATAAAAAACCTATAATGGAAATAATCAAAAAGCTTAGAAATTGATTTGCTAAGTGATTATCAT
>NZ_MTCA01000088.1:0-11964 GCF_002150205.1 Flavobacterium sp. FPG59
TTCTAAATGTTCAACATAGTCTGCTATCAAAAATTTTAAGGTGAAAATATTTTCCCCTATTTTTATTTCTCTTTTTAAGTTGTCAATAGGTATTCTTTTAATAATTTCAAGAAGTTGTTTATTATATATTGTCCAAAATGAAATTATCTGTTCTGCATTTATTTGTTGGTAAAAACTAAATTCATTCCATTTATTTTGGTTGTAACTAATTTCAGGAGTCATTTCAAATTGTCCACGAACAAATCTTTGATGATTATTTGTTGCACTGTCAATTAAATGGCCAATAATTTCTTTTTTACTCCATTTATCTTTTGATATTTTTAAAGAAAAACTTTCTTCACCCATTTCAGTTATAAGACTTGGAATTATATCAGTTAAATATTCTAACCTTTTTATTGATTGCTCCACCATTTTATTTTGTTTTAGTTTCCATTAGTACAAACTGTCGCCAAACTTTGAAATTATCAAACTTAAAATCAAATTTAATTCATCCTTCTGTAAGAATAGTTTTAATTTCGAGTAGATGCTTTTAATTTTAAATCACTCCCATTTTTTTCATTAAAAACGTAGCGCTTTTGTTTTTACAAATTCCGTCACGAAGTTTGTAATCAAAATGGAGCTCATCATTAACAATCTCTACTTCAAAACATTTATTTACTAAGGTTTCAGGATATTCATTTGTAGTAAGGCAAACTTCAATATCATGCGTAGCAATGGCACCAATGGCATTTTTAGCAATCACTTTCTTAACTACTTCTATGGTACCGTTTCTCTTGTCATCAGAATTTGTACCGCGCAAAATTTCGTCTAGTAAAATAAAAGCTGGTGTATGATGCAATTCGTCCATAATTTGTTTTAAGCGTTTTATTTCAGCAAAAAAATACGATTCACTATCTGCTAAGGAATCAGATAAGCGCATGGATACTAACACTGGTAAAGGATGAATATTAGCTTGTAACGCACATACAGGAGAACCAATTCCTGCAAGAACCATATTGATACCTAAACTCCTCAAAAAAGTACTTTTGCCAGACATATTAGATCCCGTTAATATCATAAAAGACTGTGGATAAAAACAAACGTCATTGCCGATTCTAGTTTTTTTGTTCAACAAAGGATGACTTAGTCCTTTAAAATCAACTTCATACTTGGTGTTTAAACTTGGATAAACAAAATCTGGATTGTTGTACCCAAAATTTGCTAAACTGTTAAGCATTTCCATTTCGCCAATAACGTTTAACCATTGCTCTAGCGCAGTACCATTGTTATTTTTCCATTTTAACAATGCTTTAAAAACATGCAAATTAAAAAGAAAAGTTCCATTAAAAACGGTTGCAGTTACAAAATTTCCAATACTATCCATATTGGAAAACAATTCAGATAATTTTTTTAAATGCGCGCTGGCATTCCCATTTTCAATTTTTAATTGCTGTTGCAACTGAATTAGTTTTTGAGATGTAAAAGGCTCCTTTTCAATTTTTTCTAATAGTAAACTGTATTGGTGAATTGTAATATCAATATTTGTTGAGGTGGCTACTTCGGCAAGAATGCGTTTTACAAACCTTCCTAAAACCATCAAATTAAATATAAAAACATAACCCAGAATTGAGGCGAAAATAAGTTTTGAAGTGACAGCATACAATATCAAAAAAGTAATGAAAAGTAGCGGTGATAGGTATGAAATTAAAACAGTAATTCGCGAAAGGGGTGTACTATTAAATGTAGTCCAACGCATTAAATTTTGATAACTAGTTGCCGTGTCCTCTCCTACTTTGGCCACAGCCAAAAACTCTTGACGCCACTCTATTTTAGCAGACAACTCCCTCACTGCTTCTTGATTTTGCTCAATCTCAGTATTAGGTGCAATGGATAACAATCGTTTTGCAAACGTTTTTTTTCCTATGTAGGTAGCCGTTCTATTTAAATTTTGGAACAAAGAATGCGCACCAAAAACATCCAAGTCATACGCATACGGATGATGAAAATCATTAAATTCAATTCCATTTTCAAACGGAATAGCTTTACCCTCTAAATAATCAATTTCATTAGTATTAATGTCAATTAAAGCCTTATTTATCTTTCTTTTAGTATTTATAGACGTATGCAAACGCATTAAAATAATAAACAAAACCAGAAAAAAAACAGCTGCCAGACTGTACAGTAAAGCATTCGTTTTTAAATAGTAATAAATTGAAACAAAAAAAAGCACCATAGCCAGTAATCTACTTATACTGATGCTATTGTACTTTTTTGTTAAGGTTGATGCTACTTGAGAAAATTGAGCAACTCTTGATTTATAAATTTCCATATTTTAATTGATGATTTACAAATATAGTAAATTAGTTCCCTATCCATCTCAATTAAAAGCAATGGAGCCGCTATACTACAAGTCGCGCAATATCTATAACTTTAGAAGCTCCATTGCTGCATTATTGAGTTGATTTCAATTGTAATTTATGTAAACGTTTATAAAATCAAAAGGCTTTAAAATATGATACTCACATAAACTGCTTCGTTTTTAACTTTCATTGGATCAAACAATTCCTGTCGAACCATTTTAAAATTCGAAAAACAATACAAGCAACTATTAAAATTATGCCACAAAACCGCTCTTTTCTATTCTATATCAGCAGGAATGGCTAAAATTGGTAAATCAGTATAATTGGCCATTTTTCGGGTTAAACTCGAATTGAAAATACCGGCTAAAAAGCTTCTTTTGTAATGCAACAAAGTGAGAATATCAATGTCTTTTTGCTGAATAAAATCGTAAATAGAACCTTGAACGTCATCGCTAATCATAACGTGAAATTCTACTGGGTCGGCACTAAACTCATCTTCCCAAGCTTTAATCGTATCTTTGGTAACATCAGAACTAGCTGTTTTTACATACAAACATTTTACTTTGGCTCCTGTTTTGCGCGCTATAGCTAAAACTTGTTTTAAAGCTTTTTTGTCTTTTTTTCTAAATCGAGTGGTAAAACAAATTTGGTGAATGGGTCTGTATTCAGCATCCCCAGGAACGCACAATACGGGAACAGTTCCGTCAGTTATAATGTTTGCCGTATTGGTGCCCGCAAAAAAATCATCCCAACCTTGCACTCCATTTGTTCCCATGACAATAAAATCAATATCTTCGTCTTGCGTAATATCAAAAATACAAGAAGTCAAATCGCCTTCAGTCAATCTATGCGATAATATAATGTGCTGCAAATTGAGCTTTTCTGCAATGGCTCGTAATTTAGGAACCTCATCCTTAAACTGTTCAAATTTACTCAACTCGACTGAGTTGTATAAAATGGTATAATTAGGAGGAAAAAACGAACTGTCATAACTAGGCGCATCAAAGGTGTGCAACAATACGATTTCAGCTTTTACTGTATTTGCAAACTTTAAGGCATGTACAAAAGCATTTGTGGCAACAGGAGAAAAATCGGTAGGGAAAAGAATTTTTTTCATAGCATGTGTAGTTAAAAGATTAGTTGTTGTAACAAAGATAAGCTCTTACTTGCGCTAGAAGTATGACATTTGTCATACTAGCATCACTATTTTCAAAATTATTTTTCAGTAAAGCAGTTGTCTTGCGCTCCCACCAATTTTGGTTACTTTTGTATAAAAATAAATCAAAATGATTCCTCAAGACTCCATTGTTGCCCTTGCCACTCCATCTGGCGCCGGAGCAATTGCCATAATACGAATTTCTGGTCAAGATGCTATTCCTATTGCTGATAGTGTTTTTAAATCCATAAAAAATAAAAACTTAGTCACTCAAAAAACCCACACCCTACATTTAGGTCACATTGTGGATGGTTCCAAAACGCTCGATGAAGTATTGGTTTCTGTTTTTAAAGGACCAAATTCCTATACTGGCGAAAATACCATAGAAATTTCTTGTCACGGATCAACGTATATTCAGCAGCAAATTATTCAATTATTGCTCAGAAAAGGATGCCGAATGGCCGATGCAGGTGAGTTTACCCTACGCGCTTTCTTGAATGGTAAACTGGATTTATCACAAGCCGAGGCTGTTGCCGATTTAATTTCATCAGACAATGAAGCCAGCCACCAAATTGCGATGCAGCAAATGCGTGGCGGATTCTCGAACGAAATTGCCAAATTGAGAGAGGAACTTTTAAACTTTGCTTCGCTTATCGAACTCGAATTAGACTTTGCCGAAGAAGATGTAGAGTTTGCAGACAGAACCCAGTTTCACGAATTACTAAATAGAATTGAGTTTGTCCTAAAACGCTTGATTGATTCCTTTGCGGTGGGTAACGTAATTAAAAACGGAATTCCTGTTGCCATTGTGGGCGAACCTAACGTAGGAAAATCGACGCTTTTGAATGCTTTACTCAACGAAGAACGCGCCATTGTATCTCACATTGCAGGAACAACACGTGATACTATTGAAGACGAATTAGTCATTGGCGGCATTGGTTTCCGCTTTATTGACACGGCAGGTATTCGAGAAACCAAAGACTACGTAGAAAGCATTGGCATTCAAAAAACTTTTGAAAAAATAGAACAAGCGCAAGTGGTTTTGTATTTATTTGAAAGTTTCAGGTTTCAAGTTTCAGGTTCAGAGTACATCCTTGAAATTGAAAAAGTAAAAAATAAATATCCTTTAAAACCATTACTCGTTGTAATCAACAAAATAGATTTAATTTCGGTTGAGGAAAGAGATTCTATCAGCCAGCAACTTGACAAGTTAAACGTACATCAAGTCTTATTAAGTGCAAAACAAAAAATTGGCATTGACGAACTCAAAAACCAATTGCTTTCCTTTGTCAACACCGGTGCCTTGCGCAACAACGAAACCATTGTAACCAACACCCGTCATTATGATTCCTTATTAAAAGCTCTTGATGAAATTAGCAAAGTAAAATACGCACTTGAAACCAACCTTTCTAGCGACTTGATGGCGCTTGATATACGCGAAGCATTATACCATTTCGGGATGATTACCGGTCAGGTAACCAATGATGAATTGCTAGGGAATATATTTGCAAATTTCTGCATCGGAAAATAGGTTTCACAAAACATCACAAAATAAAACAAAGAATCCCAGTTAAAATGTCATAAAAAGGCATTTTAACTGGGATTCTTCTTTCTGTTTATTTAGCTTTATTTGCAGATAGTTTGTTCCTTTTTTGTACCATTATTGTACCACGAAAATAATTTTCCTTATTGGATTTTTCTTTGGCGAAATTATGACACACAGAGAGACACATAGACACAATGGGACACAAAATTAGTCACATTATGAGTTCTAACATTGAGGTTATCAGAATTTGTGAGCACTGCAAAAAACAGTTCACAGCCAGAACAACGCGTACACGGTATTGTTCGCACATTTGCAACAGCCGTGGTTATAAATCACTGGTGCGCAAAGGAAAAGTAGAAAAAAGCAATAACGAGATCGTTCAGCTTTTAAACACAGATTTGGAAAAAATAAAGCCACTTGAGTTTTTAAAAATTACTCAGGCAACCCTTCTTTTTGGAATCAGCAGAAGTACGCTTTACAGGTTAGTTAACAATGGACATCTGGACATTGCAAAGTTTGGCAAACGAACTGTTATCCGCAGATGCGATCTTGAAGCTTTTTTTGCAATTCCTGTACAGGATGTAACCTTGAAAACTGGACAGCAATTTCCTGGTTTTGACAATTGCTATACTATAACGGAAATTCAGCAGAAGTATAATATTTCTTCAGGAGCGCTCTATCTATTGATTCAACGGCAGGGTATAGTAAAATATTCCGTTGGAAAATTCACCTGTGTAGCCAAACAGGATATTGATATAATTTTTAATGCTGTAGGAAGATGAAAAATATAAATGTTACGCTAAGAAAGAGGAAACTGCCAAGTGGTAAGATTACACTATATCTTGATTTTTTCCCTCCGGTATACAATCCTAAGACCCATAAACTTTACCGTAGGGAGTATTTAAGTTTATACCTCGTTCCTAAACCAAAAAATAATGTTGACAAGACTATGAATTCTGAGAATCTATATAAAGCTGAAATTATCTGTGCAAATAGGTTTAATGAAGTAAATAAGCCGCAGATCTACAATCCTTTTGAGCTGCAGCAACTTCGTCTTAAAGAGATTGGCGAAAAATCATTTCTGCAGTATCTCAAGCTTGTTGCAGAGCATAAAACGGGCAATAACGGTGATATCTGGACTTATGCCATTATCCACTTTGAAAATTTTCTTAAGAATGAGGATATACTGATACAGGATATCGATGTGACTGTTATAGAAGATTTTAGGGAGTATCTCTTAAAGGCAAAATGTATCAGGAAAAAGGGTAAGTTTTTAGCTCAGAATACAGCTTTAACTTATTTCAATAAGATCAAAGCTACTCTTCGAAAAGCATACAAAAAAGGATTACTGCAGACCGATGTCAATGCTGCAATTGGAAGCATAAAGGAACAAGAGTCTCAAAGGAATTTTCTAACCATGGAAGAAGCTGTAAGGTTATTTAAAACCCCTTGTAAAAAAGAAATTGTCAAACGTGTCAGTCTTTTTTCTCTGCTCACAGGCATGCGCTATTCCGATATATCAAAACTTACATGGGAAGAAGTACAATACAGCAAACAGGAAGGGTATTATATAAGATTTAAACAGCAGAAAACTGATAAGCCAGTTACCCTACCTATTTCTGAGGAAGCGCTTGAATTCTTAGGTGAACAAAGAATGGAGTATGGGAAAATCTTTTTAAATTTAAAAAAATGGGATTTTGACCGTTTGATACCCATTTGGATTAAAGATGCAGCTATTGAGAAACATATCACTTTTCACTGCTTTCGCCATACCTATGCAACATTACAGATGGCGGCAGGTACCGACATTTTCACTGTGTCTAAAATGCTGGGACACAAGAACATAAAGACCACACAGATATATACGAAAATCATCGACGAGAAAAAAAGGGAAACAACTAATAAAATTTCATTTAAATAACATTTTTAATACTGGTTAAAAAAGAAAAATGAAATCTCGGCTTTTGCTTTAATTTTTTTTTGGTACTTTAAGGTCGAAGGTACATCATTTTATTGCAGATTTTCTCAAAAACGGACAAAATGTAGATCTCAATATAGAATTGATTGAAGTGAACACATGTGGTGCTGTTTTTTTTTCAAAAGCAAGCATTTGTCAATTGTATCATATGGAAAATTTTACCATCTGTCCAGCCACAACGAAATGGGCACCAGTCAACAAGAAGACAAAAAGGATTAATTGAAACACATTGGAGCAGAAACACTTGATGAATATAGTACTTCAGGTAAATTAAAAAAAGGTGATTTCAGGATAAGACAAAAAAACAGAACATTGCTGTTCGGCTTTTTTTCGGTGTGGCAGGATTATCTGCTATCTTTTTAATTTATTGATTTTATTGGTATCTTCAAGCACTCTTCCAAAAAGGGTAACCTAATAGATCTCATTTATAACAACTTACCTTATAGCCCTTTGAATCTTTGATCAATTTGATCTTAAGTCAGTAAAGTATTTGTATAAATGTAAATGTATGAAAATTGTTCCTGAGATACAACTATATACATTGTGTCGTGAAATTTATTAGTGTTGGACTTTCCTATAACCATAAACCCGTCCAAAAAAATATCGAGTTTTTTTTGAAGATTTGGAGCTATACCAGAGAAACCACTAAGGATTGAGGTTTAAGCCGGTTAAACGTTAAAATTTGAATAGGTTAGCTATATTTGTCTACCAATAAATGATTTATTTCAAATTAATATTACCATGAGAAACGCTTTCTACGGTTACTCTTTCCAAAAACTTGTTACATCGTTGATGCTGACAATAATGGATGTAGAAAGGACCATTGAATCCATAGAGATTGAAGCCTTGGTAGATCATAAATTTGACGATATCAGGGTGATTAGCAACGACAAGGAGTATTTTTTTCAGATAAAAGATTTCGCTTCCATCTCACTAAACGAGATCGTTGTGTCCGAAACCGAAATCATTATTGCAGGAAATCTTCACAAATTGTCAAACGAAACAAATGTTTTATTTTTCAACAGGCTCGAGATTACACCCGATTGCGAAATATTAGGTATACCTGCACTCCGACTGGGAAATATCTATATAATATCACAATCAGGACAAGAGATAGATCAGAGAATAGAAGAGCTTTATAAAACAGACCACCTTAGAAAATACATCATCGATCAGTTTTTTAGTGGATGTCTCGACAAACGAAATCTGCTGATAAAAATAAGTGATTTACCATCTTTGAATATCTTCAAAACCTTTTTGATAGAACCTACTGTCAACGTAACAAGGAAATTGCTTGACGTTGAAAATATATTGCTCATTGAAGGCAAGCCAGGTGTAGGAAAAAGCCATCTAGTGGTAAATCTGGAAAATCAATATAAAAATAACGTAGTTTACCGTTTCTGGGTTTCCAATCAGGATAATGATTATAACGAGCGACTGAAGTACAACAACTTCATTCAGGATTTCTCAAAAAAGCTGTTTCGCAACCTGAAACCATATACCGAAGTACAGATTATAGCAAAATTGAGGGAACGTGAAAAGACGGTTATAATAGATGGCCTTGACCATGTCGAAAACTATAATCCAAATGACCTGGAAAAATACGTTGCCTTTATTAATAATCTGAAGGAGCATTGTAAGGTAATTGTATTGAGCCGTCCATTGCAACGCTTATTACCTTGGAAAAAGCAATTGTTAGGAAATTGGAATCATGGACAGACAAAAATAGTTTTAAATGAGCTTTACCATATTCAGGATTACAAAATTATTCAAAAAATTTTTACAATAACCGACGGTTATCCAATACTGGTAAGATATATTGCAGAACAATATAGGATTGAAGGCATTGTACCCGACTTCGAAGCATTTGATAGCATTGACAAGTACTACGAGAAAATAATCGAAGGCGAAAAAGGAAAACAGGCACTAGCACTATTTCTTTGTGTTCGATCATACCTTATGCAATCTGAAATTGATTTATTCCTTGATACATATGGTGCGATGTTCGTGAAACAATTTGTCTCAGAACATCCATATCTTTTTGAGTTGCGTCTTAACAGGATTTCGATGTTTCACGATAGTTTTATTACATTCCTACGCAAACGGAACACCGACTACAAAATTGTATCAGCTAAGGTCAATGCTGTTGTATACGCATCGATAATGAATATAGAGAAGCGATTTCAATCACGATTTTCTTATTTTGATCATTCAAAGGAAGAAAAACAAAGCATTATAAGAAAGTACGCTTCAATCGTAGAGTTTAAGAAATTGATAGAAGGCGTTATCGACTTCGAGGCAGTAAGAGATTTCTATTTCCAGATTCGCGAAACACTTTCCACGATGGAAGCCGAAGTTCTGGAAATCAGGCAATATTATGATTTATCGCTGATATTAAATATGGTTTCTCGTGATCATATATCAAC
Organism: Flavobacterium sp. FPG59; assembly: GCF_002150205.1. Classification (NCBI taxonomy): domain Bacteria; kingdom Pseudomonadati; phylum Bacteroidota; class Flavobacteriia; order Flavobacteriales; family Flavobacteriaceae; genus Flavobacterium; species Flavobacterium sp. FPG59. The sequence continues at coordinate 9,446 of NZ_MTCA01000088.1, forward strand.
ACTCAACGGATTTCACTTTATCTATTGCAGATCATTACTTTTTAATGGTTATACTATTGAAGACATTACAAGTACCCGTTATCTGTTCGGAATGTTTTACTATTTAGAAACAAACGATGGGTCCCTTCTTTTGAATACTACAAGCGATGACAACTATGAAACACGTCGATTCTTTAGCGAATTACAAAATGATGTACAGGAAGAAATAGAATTCTTTGAAAAGCATCAAAAACCGCTTTCAATTTCTAAAATCTGTTCACTCTTGAATGACAGCTCAAACATGCATTTTAGGGAAATTGTTACCTATATTCTTGAAGATCTGTTTATACATACAGAGAATAGGAAAACTTATAAGATTTGGTATAGAGGAATAAGTGAATACATGAAAGGCAATGAATGGAAAGCTCTTACTATTCTAGAGGAGATCACATACGATCTGGGTATCGATCAATACTCGCTATCTTACATATTAAAACAGGCGCGAGAATATCTTTTGGCGATTGGAAAGCTACCCAAGGAAAATGATTTTTTGAATTTGTCGCTAAAACAGTATATCGTTAACCATAGAAATGATACGAGTTTCACCATGTGGGTAGACATACTAAGTTATCTGCGATTAGCACTTCATCAGGGCCGTAAGATAGACCTGAAGTCAATTTCATTGTTTTGGACCAAATACTATGCGCGTAAAGACCATTCTCTATATGCGTTGGACACAGCACTGCCGATATTTGAAAAATTAGGGTTTATAGAAATGTATGATTCTGTTAGTCTGATTAATAAAATTCAGGTAATGTCTGAGAAGGGATATCGTGGTCTTCTGGCAGACTATATAATGCAGCGTCCTCCCGAATTTATGGCTTCAATTTTCAATGATTTCCATACAGATAATTTAAACGTTTCATGGTTTCTGTTAGACACAGAATATATAAATGTCCTTCCTGATCGCGTTTATAATATTGAGTTGAGAAATCAAATAAGATACCATCGCACAGATAATAACATTCCGTATGACGAGGTGGAAAATCTGCTCGATTCAAACAGAATGGATAAGTTTCGTGAGGATTTGGCTTTTCATAGGTATAGTATTTCAATTAAAGACAAAAGACCAGAAATTAACAAGCTGAAGGCATTGAGGATTCCTTATAAGACATTTAAGGAAAAAGAGTATGAAAGTAGCTCTACACCGCTTTCTTATTTTGAACAGGGAATTTTGGACAGTTCAAACAAGCATCTTATTATAGAAAATAGACTTAATCCATCTGAAGTTGCTGCTTTCGGCGATGGTTATTATGCTGCTTTATCTGATATCGACATCTATAAAGTATTTTCAAAAGAGGAAATGAGGGCAAACATGCAGGGAATATTGTTCAATGCAATTACTTCCCGCTTAAGGACGATAGACCATTTCCATTCACTGTGGCCGCTCCCAGGAAATGTGATAAAGCTTTTTTATTCAAATGAAGTGGTTGATGATTTTGAGGAATATTTTAAGAGTTTTATAGCCTATTTAGATCTTTCAATGTTTGATTTAAAGAATAATATTGGAGATCCATATTAGATAGTTGCATATTTGCTACCTTCGGTTAATTTTGGCTAACAGATTTTAATACAATGATAAACATAAAGCAACTACTTGAATTTAAAGATCTCTTTCCAGATGAACAAGTGGAACCTATAATAAAGTATTTAAGCAAAGTCTCGAGAGAATCTTTATTAAGATCCATTGGCTTTTTTAATACAAGACCTATCCCTAACTATGATAATTTTTTTAGTAACCCAGAGATACATGACGAAGTAACCCAGAGAGTCGATAAATATTTATTTGATAGACAAATCACATCCAAGCCACAAGTAGTCAGTGGGCAAACGGCATTAAAATTCGCGGAAGCAGTTTTGTCGAATTCCCAGGAATTACTAGAAAATAATACAAATGATTCTCCCGATGATGATGAAATGAATTTGTTTAAGGCATTTTTATGCATTAATACTGAACTTATAAATAATCAAGTGCTGGATAATGTAAATGAAGATGATTTTGAAAAGATTATTGATTTTAGCATAGTATTTACTTTTCCATTTGCAGATCTTGGTATTTCTGAAAATGACAACATTGAATTTTTGCATTTGCTTTATGCCACTTTTTATAAGGTAGAAGCATTATTAGGATTTCTGAATTCTAAGCCTAACTATTTAAATCTTAAAGATGAATTCCTTAGATCCTTTAACGTTTCGACTGAACACGAATTTGTAGCCCAGATGACATTTCTTTTTGGGAAATTACTGCAATTAAAAGGAACTAACAGTTATCTATGGGAGGTTGATGATAAGGATGCGAAGGCATTTTTAGATTCAATGGTATCCGACGATATAGCTCCCGACGAAGATTTTACAAATATCAAAAATAATCCGATATATAAAATTGAGGATAATCTATATTCAATTGTCCATTACTTTTTTGTAATTGATAAGTTTTACAAAAGTGCTAAGTTTAAAATCAAAGAACTTTATGAGAAGGA
>NZ_MTCA01000345.1:0-1831 GCF_002150205.1 Flavobacterium sp. FPG59
TCATAGTCTAGTTTACTTTTATTATTTTTTCAATTTTAACATTAGCAATATTATCTGTACCTGCATCTGAAATTTTAAAAATTTTATTTTTTGAAAGAGTCAATGGACCTTCACGTACTAAAATTTCACCGGGTTTATCATATTTTATTGTCATACTAGTTTGTCCATTTATTATTGCACCAAACCCTTCTTTTTGTCTTTTTGTTAAAGCAGTACCTTGAGAAAGCTTATTTTCAATTATTATGGTATCCTCAATTTTTCCAAGTGCATTTTTCTTAATCAATAACACATCAGCTTTCATAAATCCTCCTGCAGTAACAAGAGGAACTTCTGTTAATACATCGTAAAGCTCAAGTTCTTTTGTTGTTAAACCTAAATTTTCAGCTAAATCTTCAAATAACTTCCCAGATTTAAGTTTTATTGCATCTGTTATGTTTTTACTTAAACGATTACCTGTTGCAACAACTTCCCCAAAATTAGATATTTTTGAACTTCTGTTTATCCAATTTCCTAATTTTTCTTTAGAGGCAGATGAGGTTGTTAATTCTGCGATTTCATCAGGAAAATTTTCATAATCTGCTCTTATAAATTTATTTTTATGACCGACAATTGCTTCAGCATATCGACTATCTGCATTTAGTAATGCTACAAAGTCACTATCACAATCATCTAGAAATTTGCTAAGTGTTGCTCCTGCTTTATCATCAGTAAGTTGAGAAATAAACTTTTGAACATCTGGACTTAGTTTTTCAAATTTTCTAAGATATGCTGCGTTTTTAAGAACGTATGTACTTCCTCCATCATATAAGCGTTGATAGGTACCCATACCATCTTCACCCCGATAGCGCGGATTTGCAATCCGTGCCCACAAAGCAAATCTACATGAAAAGAAAGAAACCCCAATCGCTGTGGTATACAAAAACATGTTTTTAAAGAAAGACGGTTTTTAAAACCACACCAAACTTTATCGCGAACTGATAGCGCGGATTTGCAATCCGTGCCCACAACGATGATCCACAAACATAATCCCTAACCTCATTCATACCTACACGAGAACAAAGAAATACGAGCTATGTTTTTTTATAGCTTTTATTGTATTTTTAAATAAAAAAAATGTCAACAAAATATAAAGCAACAACAACAGATCAGGCATATTTTATAACTATTACAACAGTAGGTTGGGTTGATATACCCCGATAGCGCGGATTTGCAATCCGTGCCCAGAACGATGAGCCCGATGGCTCGGATATGACGAGTATTCTCCCCGATAGCGCGGAATTGCATTCCGTGCCCACAAAGTTCATCAACAATCTAAAATAAGTCCAACATTACAACATCTAAATCATTGTCTAAGCCCGCATAATTTCTAGCAGAACTAAAATAATAATCCTCTTGTGAGCTAACTACTTTCTCTTTTACAGGATTGTTATGGATATAATTCACTTTTTGTTTTATGAACCAATTGGTTTCTATTATTTCAGCGTGATAGCCGTCTTGCCACCCGAGCCTGAAAGTGCGAATTGGCGAAGCATACTTTATAGCTTTGGTCTCTCTTAAGATGCGCACACGCTTGTTCAAAATATGCCAAAAGCCACTCCCTGCGACTCTCTGGTTCTTCTATTATTGTTTGAATAATTTTCTTGGAAGTGTATTTTTTAAAATCACGCATGACATCAGATAGAATAAAACCATTTGTGGCTTTGCACATTAAATGGATATGACTGTGCATAATGCAATACGCATAAATCTCAAGTCCTTTTTTCTCCTGACAATATTGCAAAGCATTAACAATATTGTACTTTTGGTTGAGTCGCGTAAATATATCAACCCA
>NZ_MTCA01000414.1:0-786 GCF_002150205.1 Flavobacterium sp. FPG59
CCTACTGTTGTAATAGTTATAAAATATGCCTGATCTGTTGTTGTTGTTTTGTATTTTGTTGACATTTTTTTATTTAAAAATACAATAAAAGCTACAAATAAAACAATCATATAGCTTTAATTTATTTCTTTTGGTTTAGATTTGCTTTGTGGGCATGAATTATGGCTGTGGCTCATAGTTCTGGGCACGGATTGTAAATCCGCGCTATCGGGGTTTGCTTTGTGGGCATGAATTATGGCTGCGGCTCATCGTTCTGGGTACGGATTGCAAATCCGCGCTATCGGGGCTATCGGGGTTTGCTTTGTGGGCATGAATTATGGCTGTGGCTCATCGTTCTGGGCACGGATTGCAAATCCGCGCTATCGGGCACCTGAAAAAAATAATTTAGGAGACTTAGTTGATAGAAACATTGATACTGAATATAAAATACTAACAGAAATTGCTGAAAAATTAGGCAAAAATGTTAATGCAACTGGGAAAATTAGACTTTTTACTGAAAGAGCACCTTGTAATAGTTGTAGTAATGTTATAGAATTATTTTCTAAAAAATATCAAAAGTTAGAAATAGAAATCATTCATAATAATGGAAACATGTTAATTGACTTTTAAAATGAAAAATTGGAGTTATTTTGAGCTTATAGCAACTTTATATAAATCTATTTTCCTTTATATGGAACAGGGGGATTCATTTGAACAAGCAACTTCTAGAATGGGATTGGATTTTTGGATTCATCCAGAAAATAATCATATTTTAGAAAATTTGATTTTAATTATAACATCTATTTC
>NZ_MTCA01000205.1:0-5390 GCF_002150205.1 Flavobacterium sp. FPG59
ACGTTGAAAAAATCCATTTTAACTAATTCTTTAGAAAAATTAAACGAACTAGCTTACTTGATATTTATTACTATTCTTACTTTAGAAGTCAACTCAAGTAATTTATATCACAAAAAAAAACTCTCAAAATAGCTTTGAGAGTTTTTAAAAGGAATAAAAAAATTCAAGAATTACTTGCTGCAGCAATTAAATTTAAAGCTGATCCTGCCTCAAACCAACCTATTTGACTTTCATTATAAGTATGATTTGCAAGAATTCGATCAGTGCTACCATCTGAGTGAACAAACTCTAGTGTGAGTGGTTTTGCAGGTGCAAATGATATTAAGTCCAGAAAATTAATGGTATCGTCTTCTTGAATTTTATCATAATCATTTTCATTAGCAAAAGTTAACGCTAGCATTCCTTGTTTTTTTAAATTCGTTTCATGTATGCGTGCAAACGATTTAACAAGAACGGCTTTCACCCCTAAAAATCGAGGTTCCATAGCCGCATGCTCTCTTGATGATCCTTCGCCATAATTGTGATCTCCCACAACTATTGACGGAATCCCAGCTGCTTTGTAAGCCCTTGCCACCGCAGGAACAGCGTCATATTCACCTGTTACTTGATTTTTTACGGCATTTGTTTTTTGATTAAACGCATTAACGGCACCAATTAACATATTGTTAGAAATGTTATCTAAATGGCCTCTAAAACGCAACCAAGGACCAGCCATAGATATGTGATCTGTGGTACACTTGCCAAATGCTTTTATCAATAACTTTACTCCTGTAATATTTTTTCGATCCCAGGCTTCAAATGGAGCTAAAAGTTGCAGCCTATCAGACGTTTCACTAACTAAAATTTGAACTCCAGAACCATCCTCAGCTGGCACTTGAAATCCATTGTCTTCTACTGCAAAACCTTTTTGAGGCAGTTCATCTCCAAAAGGAGCCGTTAATTTCACCTCTTCACCTTTATCATTTATCAAGGTATCTGTAATCGGATTAAAATCCAAACGTCCCGAAATAGCCAGAGCCGCAACCATTTCTGGAGAGGTTACAAAAGCATGAGTGTTAGGATTTCCATCGGCTCTTTTCGAAAAGTTTCGATTAAACGAATGTACAATGGTATTTTTTTCTTCTTTATCCGCTCCTGCTCTATCCCATTGCCCGATGCACGGTCCGCAAGCATTGGTAAATACTTTGGTTCCCATTTTTTCAAAAGTGGCAATAATTCCATCTCTTTCAATCGTATATCTAATTTGTTCTGATCCTGGATTGATTCCGAATTCTGCTTTTGGAGTAATACCATGTGCTACCGCTTGGTTTACAATCGATGCCGCTCGTGCCATATCTTCATAAGAGGAGTTGGTACAAGACCCTATCAAACCCCATTCTACTTTGATAGGCCAACCATTTGCAGCCGCTTCTGCTTTCATTTGAGAAACTGGTGTTCCTCTATCTGGCGTAAAAGGTCCATTAATATGTGGTTCTAATTCAGAAAGATTAATTTCAATTACTTGGTCGAAATAAGTTTCAGGATCTGCATAAACCTCAGGATCTGCGGTTAAATATGCTGCTACATGGTCTGCTGCATCTACCACATCTTGTCTGCCCGTTGCTGCTAAATACCTGCGCATGGATTCATCATAACCAAATGTAGACGTGGTTGCTCCAATCTCAGCACCCATGTTACAAATAGTCCCTTTACCAGTACATGACATTGAAGTTGCTCCTTCTCCAAAATATTCAACAATAGCTCCTGTTCCGCCTTTTACCGTAAGGATATCAGCTACTTTTAAAATAACGTCTTTTGGAGCAGTCCATCCAGATAACTTACCCGTTAATTTAACTCCAATTAATTTAGGAAATTTCAATTCCCAAGACATTCCAGACATCACATCAACAGCATCAGCTCCACCAACACCAATGGCGAGCATTCCCAAACCACCCGCATTAACGGTATGTGAATCAGTACCAATCATCAGACCTCCTGGGAAAGCATAATTTTCTAAAACGATTTGATGAATAATTCCTGAACCTGGTTTCCAGAACCCGATTCCGTATTTATTGGAAACTGAGGAAAGGAAATCAAAAACTTCTTTGGATTGTGTATTGGCTACAGCCAAATCGGATTTAGCTCCATTTTTTGCCAAAATTAAGTGATCACAATGAACTGTTGTGGGTACAGCTACCGTCTTTTTACCCGCATGCATAAACTGCAATAAGGCCATTTGTGCTGTAGCATCTTGGCATGCAACTCTATCTGGTGCAAAATCAACATAATCAACACCACGAGTAAAAGCTTGGTTAGGCTTGCCTTCCCAAAGGTGATTGTACAAAATTTTCTCGCTTAATGTAAGCGGTCTACCTACAACTTTTCGTGCTGCATCAACACGATGTGCCATGTTGCTGTACACTCTTTTTATCATTTCTATATCAAAGGCCATAATTTCATTTTAAATGTTACTAAACTTATTTACAATTTACGAAAAATTAGGACAGCTATTACACAAAAAAAAGCTCGAGTACCTAAACTCGAGCTTTTTACAAAAAATTTAACGTATCTCTTTATAAAACGGATTGCTTATTTGAAGGAGCAAACTTGGTTAAATTGATACCTTTAACTGCTATTTTATATTCTTCAATAGTAGGAGTTCTTCCTAAAATAGTAGACAATACAACAACTGGAGTAGAAGAAAGTAATGATTCTCCTTTTTTCTCAGCTGTATCTTCTACTACACGACCTTGGAACAAACGAGTAGATGTTGCCATAACCGTATCTCCTTTTGAAGCTTTTTCTTGGTTCCCCATACATAAGTTACAACCTGGACGCTCTAAATACAACATGTTTTCATATTCTGTACGTGCAGCACCTTTTGGAGCGTTATCATCAAACTCGAAACCAGAATATCTTTGTAAAACTTCCCAATCTCCTTCTGCTTTTAATTCATCAACAATGTTGTACGTAGGTGGCGCTACTACTAATGGCGCTTTAAATTCTACTTTACCAGTTTGTTCCTCTACGTTTTTAAGCATTTGCGCTAAGATTTTCATATCACCTTTATGCACCATACAAGAACCGATGAATCCTAAATCTACTTTTTTATCCCCACCATAGAATGAAAGTGGACGAATGGTATCGTGAGTATATCTTTTAGAAACATCTTTGTTATTTACATCTGGATCAGCAATCATTGGCTCGTTAATCACGTCCAAATCAATTTCAACCTCAGCATAATATTTAGCATTCGCGTCTGGAGTTAAAGCTGGTTTATCACCTGATTTAATCTCAGCAATTCTCTTGTTTGCTTTGTTGATTAAGCCTTGAAGAACTTGCGTTTTGTTATCCATTCCTTTATCAATCATGATCTGGATTCTTCCTTTTGCAATTTCCAAAGATTCAATTAACGTATCATCTTCTGAAATACAAATCGAAGCTTTGGCTTTCATTTCAGCAGTCCAATCTGTAAATGTAAAGGCTTGATCGGCTGTAAGCGTTCCTAAATGAACTTCAATAATTCTTCCTTGGAAAACATTTTCTCCTCCAAATTTTTGTAACATTTGCGCTTGAGTAGCATGAACCACATCACGGAAATCCATGTAAGTTGCCATTTGGCCTTTAAAAGTCACCTTTACAGATTCAGGTATAGGCATAGAAGCTTCTCCTGTTGCAAGAGCTAAAGCAACTGTACCAGAATCTGCACCAAATGCTACTCCTTTTGACATTCTTGTATGTGAATCACCACCAATAATGATAGCCCAATCGTCAATTACTATATCGTTAAGAACTTTATGAATTACATCAGTCATAGCATGGTATTGACCTTTTGGGTCACGTGCAGTAATCAAACCAAAATCGTTCATGAATTTCATCAATTTTGGAATGTTAGCTTGCGCCTTTTTATCCCAAACTGAAGCAGTATGACAACCTGATTGGTAAGCACCATCAACTATTGGCGAAATCACTGTTGCTGCCATAGACTCTAATTCTTGAGCCGTCATTAATCCCGTTGTATCTTGAGAACCAACGATATTTACTTCAACACGAACATCAGAACCAGCGTGTAATGCTTTTTTAGAAATAGTCCCTACAGCATTTCTATTGAAGATTTTTTCAACTGCTGTTAAACCTTGTCCTTCTATTGAGACTTCTTTTGAAGGCGCATACACTAGAGGTGCTTCAATTCCTAAAGTCTTAGCTGCAAAAGTTTGAATTTTTTTACCAAAAACAATCGCATAAGAACCACCAGCTTTGATGAATTCCATTTTCTGAGGCGTGAAAGCTTTAGAAATATCAATTAATTCGTTGTCTCCGTTGTATAATTTTTTTGTTTTTGTATTGATGGTAAGCACTGTTCCAGTAGCTACAGAATATACTTCTTCTAAAACTGGATCACCACTTTCATTACGAACCACTTCTCCGTGAGCGTCTGTCTTTTTTACCCAGTTTTTCAAATCTAAACCAATACCACCAGTTACATCAACTGTAGTTAGGAAAATTGGAGAAATTCCGTTTGTTCCTGCAACAATTGGCATAAAGTTTACAAATGGCACGTAAGGACTTGCTTGTTTACCTGTCCAAAGCGCTACGTTATTTACACCAGACATACGAGATGAACCAACTCCCATTGTACCTCTTTCTGCAATTAACATTACAGATTTATCTGGATGTTGTGTTTGCAAGGCTTTGATTTCATCTTGTGCTTGAGGTGTAATCATACATTTACCGTGCAATTCTCGATCGGAACGTGAGTGTGCTTGGTTACCTGGAGAAAGTAAATCCGTTGAAATATCTCCTTCACCTGCGATAAAAGTTACTACTTTAATTTCTTCAGCTACTTCTGGAAGTTTTGTAAAAAATTCTGCTTTAGCATAGCTTTCTAAAATATCTCTAGCTACTTCATTATTACTTTCAAATGCAGCTTTCAAACGATCCATATCGGCATCATAAAGATACACTTGAGTTTTAAGAACTTTAGCAGCATCTTTAGCAATTGCAACATCATTTCCTAAAGCTAAATCTAGTAACACTTCAATTGAAGGACCACCTTTCATGTGAGATAATAATTCAAAAGCAAAAGCAGGAGTAATTTCATTTACCACTTCTTCTCCAAGAATAATTTCTTTTAAAAATTTTGCTTTTTCAGTAGCAGCACTTGTAGTTCCTGGTAAGGTATTGTAGATAAAAAACTTAAGAGAATCTGCTCTATTTGCGTTATTTGTATCTTTAATTTGTGCTACGATTTCGATTAGCAATTCTGCTGAATCAATTGGTTTTGGGTGAAGACCTTGAACTTTACGCTCTTCAATCTCAATAATGTAATCGTTATAAGTACTCATAAGTGTGATATATTAAGTCTAATTGCACTAAAAATTTAATGCAGAATTGAGACATAAGAATTAAAT
>NZ_MTCA01000359.1:0-1567 GCF_002150205.1 Flavobacterium sp. FPG59
ATTTATATACTGCTTAATAGGATCTAATAAATATTTTGACATCATATATCAAAATGATGATAAATATTTTGAAAGACATAAAATATATCTGCTTAACTCCAATTTTCTAGTAACAGATGATCGTCAAGATTGGCTTATTCAAAAAATTGTAAATGAAAGAAATTCAATCGAATCTTTATTTAAGAAATTCGAAAGAGAAGTTCCATTTGAGATAAAAATTATCTACTCGCCTAAATTGGGAAATTTGGATGTTAAGTTTAATTATGATGACCCTCTCCAAAATAAAAATAGTGCAATTGGTGATGGCTATCGTGCTTGGATAAAAAGTTTAGGAATTGAGTTTTAAAACCCAGCTACTCGAAGTATTCACAAAAAACGTTCTTAAAAACTTCAGGCTGCTGCGCTAATGTCTCTGACTTCGCGCCATTATATATTGTATAGCAACGCAGATTCGCAGATTAAATGTTACTATAATCTGAGAATCTGCGGTTATTTTAAAAAGGTAATTATATTTCGAATCCTAGTTTTTCGCGCACTTTAGCTAGTACACCATTGGCCACAGCCGATGCTTTTTGAGCACCAATTTTTAAAAGCGCATCTACCTCGTTAAGATTACTCATGTAGTAGTTGTATTTTTCTCTTTCGGTTTTAAAGGTTTCGCAAATCAATTCAAACAAAGCTTGTTTGGCGTGACCGTAACCGTAATTACCGCCTAGATAATTAGCACGCATTGCTGCTAATTGTTCTTCTGTTGCCAATAAAGCATAAATAGCAAAAGCGTTGCAGGTATCTGGATTTTTAGGATCTTCAAGTGGTGTACTATCGGTTTCAATACTCATGACTTGTTTGCGTAAGGCTTTGTCATCCAGGAATATATTGATGATATTATTAGCTGATTTACTCATTTTTCCACCATTAGTACCTGGAATCAACATGCTGTCTTCTTGAATTTTGGCTTCAGGAAGGACAAAGGTTTCGCCCATTTGGTGATTGAATCTTGAGGCTACATCACGGGTGATCTCTAAATGCTGCAACTGGTCTTTTCCTACTGGTACAAACTCGGCATCGTACAATAAAATATCTGCCGCCATCAGCATAGGGTAGGAGAACAGTCCTGCATTGACATCATCCAGTCTATCTGCTTTATCTTTGAAAGAATGAGCTAATGTCAAGCGTTGGAACGGAAAAAAACAGCTCAAGTACCAAGACAATTCTGCCGTTTGTGGCACATCTGATTGTCTGTAAAAAACCACTTTTTCTACATTCAATCCGCAAGCCAGCCAAGCTGCTGCTGTGCTGTAGGTATTGGTTCGTAGTGTTGTTCCGTCTTTTATTTGAGTAACCGAATGCAAATCAGCAATGAACAAAAAAGATTCATTTTCGGGTTTGTTTGAGAGTGCTATTGCGGGTATAATTGCGCCAAGAAGATTTCCTAAATGTGGTGTCCCTGTACTTTGAACCCCGGTAAGTATTTTTGCCATTATGATTTTAACTTTTCCCGCAAAGTTCGCAAAGTTTTTTATTTATTACCGTAAAATTGTAAATTTTAAAATTAGGAGTCCCGATT